>JBFFLX010000130.1:0-9958 GCA_041554435.1 Bacteroidales bacterium | reverse complement strand
TATGTGATTATTTTTTTCAATGATAAAAATTTTTGCGAAAATAGGGAAAATGTAGGAAGGATTATGTTGTAATAAAATAGGTTAAAGGTATTTTAAATATTATTAACTACTTATTGCAAGCAATGGTGCGTTTAAAACAAATATTGATAATGATTTATTTTATTCATTATTTCAAAAAAACCAATTAAGTGCTTATTTTTGCGCCGATTAATGAAAAGGGTAAAAAAAATATCTGTTAAAGTTCTCCTATTAACACGTCGCTTGCCAATCAGGCAAAAGATGATAGCCCTCAGTGTAATTATTGGTTTTGTTGTAGGCCTTTTGGCTGTTTTAATGAAAACCATTGTATTCGCTATTATAGAACTTCTAACAGGTGGTTTTAATGTGGAATACGACAACTATCAGTATTTGGTGTTTCCGGCCATAGGAATTTTAGCAACCGTTTTATTCATAAAATATGTTTTGAGGAAACCTGTTCGTGATGGTATTCCTAATGTGTTGTATTCCATTTCCAAACAACATGGTATTATCGATAAGCATAATACTTTTTCATCAATGATTACAGCGGCTTTAACGGTGGGTTTTGGTGGTAGTGTCGGACTGGAAGGCCCCACAGTTGTTACCGGTGCAGCTTATGGTTCCCGCATTGGTAAATTACTGGGACTCAACTACAAACAAACTGTTTCTCTATTGGGATTTGCTTCGGCTGCAGCCATGTCAGCTATATTTAAGGCGCCTGTGGCAGCCATAGTATTTGCCCTGGAAATTATCCTTTTCGACATGACCATGTCGGCATTGGTGCCTTTGCTTTTTGCATCAATAACCGCTGCTTTAACATCATATTTTTTTCTTGGACAAACAGTACTTTACCCATTTGAAAATATTGCCGAATTTCAACTAAATCAAACTTTATATTATTTTGGTTTGGGAGTTTTCGCTGCATTGATATCCACATATTTTATTAAAATTTATGTTTTCAGCGGGTGGGTTTTCGATAAGATAAAAGGCTGGTTTTGGAAATTCTTAATAGGTGTTGGATTTTTAGGTTTACTCATATTTTTACTCCCTTCCCTTTATGGTGAAGGTTATGAGGCTATTAACAGCGCACTTAAAGGTGATATTAGTTTTATTTTCGATAATAGTATCTTCTACGACTATAAAAACAATATCGTAATTGCTCTGCTTCTGTTGAGTTCTATTATTATATTCAAGGCAATAGCAACTTCTATAACCTTTAGAGCAGGAGGTGTGGGTGGCATTTTCGCTCCTACTTTGTTTATAGGTACTATGACCGGACTATTGTTTGTTCAGGTATTAAATCATTTGGGAGTAACAAATCTGCCGGAAAGTAGTTTTGCATTGGTGGGTATGGCAGGTTTACTTGCAGGAGTGGTTCATGCACCACTGACGGCAATATTTTTAATTGCCGAAATTACAGGTGGTTATAAGTTGTTCTTCCCAATTATGATAGTCGCTACTACTTCCTATGCTTTTACGAAATTCCTTTCTCCACGTTCAATTTATACCATACAGTTGAAAAACCGTGGAGATATGATTACTCATCATAAAGATAATGCCATGCTTTCAATGATGCGTATTGATGAACTAATAGAAACCAATTTCGATACAATAGATATTAATGCTAACCTGAGAGAATTGGTGAAAGTAATTGCAAAATCCCATCGTAATGTTTTTCCTGTTGTAGAAAATGGGGATGAGTTTCGTGGAGTTATTATACTGGATCAGATAAGAGATATTATGTTCAAACCCGAACTATACGATGAAACCACGGTATCAAGCCTTATGTTTACACCTGCCCAAATGATTCATATAGAAGAAGATGATATGGAAGCCGTGGCAACAAAATTCCAGCATTCGGGAACTTATAATCTGGTTGTTCTCAGAGGAGATAAATATGTTGGTTTTGTTTCACGAGCAAATGTTTTCTCCCATTATCGCGATATTTTAAGGAGTTTTTCTGAGGAATAGATGGCAGTCTGTAGTCTTCAGTCTGCAGTCTTCAGTCTGCAGTTCTCAGTCAACAGTCTTCAGTCTGCAGTCTTCAGTTTGTTGAACTGTGTTAGAATTGTATTCATGTGATAAAAAACATTATCCATCCGGCTGGCAGGTCTACATTAGTTGACTTGGGTTCAGATCAAAAGTTTTTTATTTCAATAATTATAAAAACCACGAAGTGGTTTCACAATAGTAGCCATAGGAGAATGCTATGGTAAAATAAGCACGACAAGCCATTAAACCCAGAAGGGGTTTCATATTATTAACCAAATACCTGAATTGTAATTTTGACATGATTATAATTTAAACCACCACAAAACGTTTCCTTATTATTGCTTTTCTTACTTTTGAAAATTAATTAGAGAAAAATATTTGTGATAAATCCTGAAGAAATAAAAACTGCCGTACACGAGATGATGGATGAATTTATAGGCATCCGTCGTTATTTACATGCAAATCCTGAATTGAGTTTCGAGGAAGAAAACACCGCAAAATACATCAGCAACTTGCTGAATGAGTGGGGGATAAATCATACTACAAATATTGGAGGCCACGGAATTGTTGGAGTTTTGCAAGGAAAAAATCCTGAGAAAAAGATCATAGCCCTGCGGGCTGATATGGATGCACTTCCCATCGAAGAAGCGAATTCAATTGATTATAAATCACTGAATAATGGTGTTATGCATGCCTGCGGACATGATGTTCATATGACCTGTCTTTTGGGAACTCTAAAATATTTGAATGAAAACAAAGATAAATTCGAAGGAAGTATAAAATTTATTTTCCAGCCTGCCGAAGAAACACTGCCGGGAGGAGCTTTGAAAATGATAGAGGCCGGAGTTCTGGAAAATCCAAAACCGGAACTTATTATTGCACAACATGTTTTCCCCGAATTGGAAGCAGGAAAACTGGGATTCAAATCCGGAATTTATATGGCTTCCTCCGATGAGGTAAAACTTAAAATTAGTGGAAGGGGCGGACATGCTGCAATTCCTGAAAGGTATGATTATACTGTTATGGCAGCATCTAAAATAATGCTAAAACTTTATGAGGCTGTAAATTCAGAGCAACCAAACGACTTTCCCTCGGTTTTAGCATTTGGTGAATTTCTCGCAAAAGGGGCATATAATGTTATTCCATCAGAGGTTAATATAAGTGGTACTTTCCGCACTTTTAACGAAGACTGGAGGAGGAAAGTTCATGCTTTAATTAACGAAATTTCCACTCAAGTGGCCAAAGAATTCAATTGCATAGCAGAAGTAAACATTAAAAAGGGCTATCCGGTTTTAGTTAATAATGAGGTGGTTACAGAAACATCGAGAGGATTTGCCAAGGAAATTGTTGGAGACAAAAATATTGAAGATCTTAATCTTAGAACAACGGTTGAAGATTTTGCAAGATTTGCCGAGTTAGTTCCTGCATGTTTCTATCGTTTGGGAGTTGCAAATAAGGAAAAAGGAATAACTTCAAATTTACATACCAACACTTTTAATGTTGACGAAACCAGTATGGAAACCGGAATAGCAACGATGATTTGGCTTGCAATTTCACATCTTAAATAAAATATAAAACCTAAAGAGCATATAAATGTTAGTAAACGAAAAATCATATCAAACAGTCTGGATGGAAGGCTCGTCGGTATTTATGATAGAGCAAAACCTGCTTCCCTTTGAATTCAAAATTCATGAATGCAAAACTTATTGGGATACATGTATCGCCATTCATGATATGATTGTAAGAGGTGCAGGGGCCATTGGTGCTGCTGCAGGATTTGCAATGGCTCAGGTGTTTTTATTGTCGAAAGATAAGATGAAAGCCGTTACCATTAGGGAAGCACGCCAGGACATAGAAAATACCCGACCTACTGCAAAAAACTTATTTTATGCTGTCGACAGGGTTTATAGAGCAGGGTTGATATCGCCTGAGAATGCCTTGATAGAAGCTCAAAAAGTTGCTGTTCAGGATGCTGCCGATTCAAAAAGTATAGGAGAATATGGTAGTGAATTAATTGGAAAAAAGGTGAATATACTAACACATTGCAATGCCGGATGGCTGGCTTTTGTAGATTATGGAACGGCCTTAGCACCAATCTATCTCGCCAAGCGACAGGGGAAAGAAGTATTTGTTTATGTTGATGAAACACGTCCCCGTTCGCAGGGAGCCAAATTAACAGCCTGGGAACTATATAATGATGGAGTACCTCATGTGATAATTCCTGACAATGCCGCCGCAGCTTTAATGTCGCAAAATAAGATAGATATGGTTATTGTTGGTGCCGACCGTATTGCAACCAATGGCGATGTGGCCAATAAAATAGGAACTCTTGAAAAGGCAGTTGTTGCCAAAGAATTTGGAGTACCTTTTTATGTTGCTGCACCAACGTCAACTTTCGATAAGGATTGTGCCACAGGAAAGGAAATCCCCATAGAAGAGCGTTCGCAAGATGAGGTATTATACCAAACGGGTGTAGATACAAATGGTAATAATGTAAAAATCAGGGTAGCCTCTCCAGGCTCAACGGCACTTAACCCAGCCTTCGATGTAACTCCGGCAAAATATATTAGTGGAATTATTACGGAGAAGGGAATTGTGAAAGCACATCATAAATCTATAAAAGCATTGCTTGGGATATATGAAAAACCGTATTTTTAAGGATTAATTTTTCAGTATAGAAATTTGGATAAAAACAAACTTAAAATACTTTTCATTTGCAATAAATCGCCTTGGCCTACAAGCGAAGGAGGCCCTATTGCAATGAATCAACTTATTGAAGGTCTGGCAGATGCAGGGCATGATGTAAAGGTGCTTGCTATAAATACAAATAAATATTCGGTAAATCCCCGGGACATTCCTTCTGCCTACAGGCAAAAAACAAATATTGAACTTGTATATGTAAACCTTGCTTTTAAACCTATTCCGGCATTTTTAAATCTTTTTAGCAATAAATCGTACCATGTAGAAAGGTTTATCACAAAGAATTTTGAGAAAAAACTTATCGAAGTTCTTGAAAAAAATACTTTTGATATTGTGCAGATAGAAACCCTGTTTCAGTCGCCATATATTAATACAATCAGAAAATATTCAGATGCGAAAATTGTTTTAAGAGCGCATAATATTGAGCACTTGATATGGAAGCGAGTGGCTGAAAATCAGAAAAATCCATTAAAGAAATTTTATATCGCACATCTTGCCGGAACACTAGAAGATTACGAGAAGAATGTTATTAATGATTTTGATGGCATAGTTCCCATAACAAAAAAGGATGCAGAGTTTTTTAATTCCCTTACGGAGAAGCCTGTTTTGCCATTACCATTTGGCGTTGATACTAAAAAGATAAAACCTCATAATGATACAGATAGTGAGTTGGCTTTGTTTCATATAGGATCGATGAACTGGATGCCAAATGAGGAGGGCATAAAATGGTTTATCGATGAAGTGTGGCCTGAGGTGGAAACACAACTTCCGGATGTTAAACTTTATCTGGCTGGCAGAGAAATGCCCGAATGGTTAAACAAACTCAACAAAAAAAATATTGTTGTTGTGGGTGAAGTTGATGATGCCCATGAATTTATAAGTTCCAAAGCAATTTCTATTGCACCACTGTTTTCAGGAAGTGGCATTAGAATTAAAATTATAGAGAGTATGGCTTTGGCCAGAGCCGTAATCTCTACAACTATTGGCGCTGAGGGGATTAACATTACAAATGCTGAAAATATTATTATTGCCGATAATAAAGATGATTATTTTGAAGCAATAAAAATGCTATTTGCTGAGCCGGCTAAAGTTGAAGAACTGGGCCGAAAAGCGAGACTGTTGATAGAAGAAGAACATAGTACCGAAAAAATAATAAGTAAATTAGAGGCATTTTATCGACAAATTTTATGATTTTTGCCACAATAAATTATCCTCTTTCGCATTTGCTTTGGAGGACAAGGAAGGAATTGATATTTATCATAGGGGTCAAAACTTGTTGACAAGAATTTAGGGCGACCATGGGTTTATAATTATTTATTGCATGAGATTATTTGTTTTACTGTCGAGAGTGCCTTATCCGTTGGAAAAAGGCGATAAGTTGAGAGCTTTTTATCAAATTAAGGAACTCTCAAAAAACAATGAGATAATACTTTGTGCATTAAATCCTCTCAGAAAACTCGATAAACAAAAGGCTTTCCGCGAACTTCAACCCTATTGCCGTTCGATAAATTTCATCGACCTTCCCTGGTATGGAATTATCTGGAACATGAAAAAAGCCTTTCTAAAAGGAATTCCAATACAAAGTGGTTATTTTTATAGTTGCAGAGCAAAGCGAAAGATAAATAAACTGATAAAGGAATATAAACCCGATCATATTTATTGCCAGCTGGTGCGTACTGCCGAGTATTTCATCAAATCGGACATTCCAAAAACAATTGATTATCAGGATGTTTTCTCTTATGGATTGAAAAGAAGGTATAATAAAGCTAACTGGTTTTTCAAACCTTTTTTCAAAATGGAATACAAGCGTTTATTGAAATATGAAAATAAGGTTTTCGATAGTTTCGATAATAAAACAATTATTTCTTATCCCGATCAAAAACTTATAGATCATCCCGAAAGGGAAAAGATACATATTATTCCCAATGGCGTTGATCACGATTTCTTTTCTCCCATGGAAAGAAAAAAAGAATACGATTTGGTATTTGCAGGAAATATGGCTTATCCGCCAAACGTTGATGCTGCAAACTTTCTGGTGAAGGAAATTATGCCAATTGTCTGGAAGGAAAAACCCGATGCAAAAGTTCTGCTTGCTGGAGCAAGTCCTGACAGGAGAGTTATTGCTTTGAAAAGTGATAAGGTGGTGGTTAGCGGCTGGATGGACGACATAAGGGAAGCCTATGCTTCTGCCAGGGTTTTTATTGCTCCAATGCGAATTGGTACCGGATTGCAAAATAAGTTGCTGGAAGCCATGTCGATGAAAATACCATCAATAACAACTAAACTTGCCAACGATGCTTTAAAAGCCAAAGACGGAGAAGAGGTTTTGATAGGAAACGATGCCAATGCTTTGGCAAAAAATATTTTAAAATTGCTTGAGGATGATAAGTTTTATACGAAACTTGCAGAAAATGGTTTTCAATTTGTAAATACTGAATACAGCTGGGAAGAATCTACTGCCAAACTGGAAAAAATTATGAGGACTTAATTATGCTGAAAGATATAGTTTATAAAAACAGAAGTTATAGGAAGTTTAATTCCGAAAGAAAGATTAGTCAGGAGGAATTATTGGAACTTGTTGATAATGCCAGAGTTACGGCCTCATCAAAAAACAGGCAACCACTAAAATATAAACTTATTAATAAGCCCGATGATCTGGATTTTGTTTTCAAACAACTCAGCTGGGCCTGGTATTTGAAAGATTGGAAAGGTCCTGCTGAAGGAGAACGTCCAACAGCATATATTGCAGTTTTTTTAGATAAGGATTTAAATGATAATGCATTTATAGATGTGGGAATTGCCTCCCAAACAATATTGCTTTCGGCAGTTGAAAAAGGCCTTGGCGGATGTATAATTCGAACAGTAAACAGGTACCGAATGAGAAAACGCTTCGGTTATCCTGAGAACCTGGATTTAGTTCAGATTATTGCCCTTGGAGAACCCACTCAGGATATTGAAATTGTTGAGATTGACGAAAGTGGCAGCATCGAATATTATGAGAATGAGCAAAAAGTTCATTTCGTTCCCAAAAGATCTCTAAAAGAAATTATTATAGACTAAACATTTCGTAAGTCTTTATTTGTGAGCGAATTTTTGTCTTCGATTTGTTTCCCACATATTCATTATTATCCTTGGTGTTTACCAATCTGGCCTTAGTATTATCACTCAACTGAAGATTTAGCATAGCCATAATTTCATCCTGAAGTTTTTTATCGTAAATAGGAGCCGCAGTTTCAAATCTGTGATCGAAATTTCTCACCATCCAGTCGGCAGACGATAAATAATATTTTGGATCACCATCATTTGCAAAAACAAATATTCTGCTGTGTTCCAGGAATTTATCGACTATACTTATGACTTTTATGTTCTCGCTGAGGCCCTTAATTCCGGGAACTAAAATGCAAATTCCACGACAAATAATTTTAATATTTACTCCGGCTTTAGCGGCATTATACAGTTTGGCCGTAATCTTCTTATCTACCAGATTGTTTAACTTTAGTATAACCCAGGCTTCTTTACCACTTTTTGCATTCCTGATTTCAGCATTTAGTTTATTAATAAAACTGTTGCGCATATAATATGGCGCCACTATCAAATGCTTAAATTTTGGAGGATTGTAAGGCGATTCGAAAAGGTGAAATAACATATTTACTTCGTTGGTAATACCTCGATGAGCCGTTAATAAACTGTCGTCGGCATAAACTTTGGCTGTTGATTCATTGAAATTGCCCGTGCTGATATTGGCATAATAAACATTCTTTCCACTTTCTTTTCTTCTGATTAACATCAACTTACTATGAACCTTAAATCCGGGAAGGGTTTTTATAATTTTTACTCCTTCTTCTTCCAGTTTTCGTGACCAGTAAATATTTGCTTTTTCATCGAAACGGGCTTGTATTTCAAGGAATACTGTTACATATTTTCCATTTCTAGCGGCATTTATAAGGGCGTTAATAACATTCGAATCTCTGGCAGCACGATAGAACGTCATTTTTATGGCTCTTACCTTTGGGTCGATGGAGGCTTCTCTCAGTAAATCAACAATATGCTGAAATGATTGATAAGGATAATGAAGCATAATATCGCCTTCTTTTATCCTGTCAATAATGCTGGTATTATGACTTATTTCAGGATGTTTATTGGGATAGGTTTTTGCATAAACAAGGTTTTTTCCTCCCATATTAGGGAAAGACATAAAATCTTTAAAATTATGATAACGGCCTCCGCCTCTGATATTATCTGTTTTGGTTATTTTAAGTTTGCGCATCAGCTTTTTATTCAAAGATTCCGGCATATCATCATCGTAGACGAAACGCACAGGAGATCCTTTTTTTCGCTTTTTTATACTTTCACTCATCAACTCCATGAAGCTTTTGGAAATATCATGATCTATATCCAGTTCCGCATCGCGTGTAAGCTTTATGGTGTATGCGCTAAAGGTGTCGTAGCCCATCCATCCGAAAAGTTCCGACATGCAATAACGTAAAACATCATCCACGAACATGATAAATTTCTTACCGTCTTTCGACGGAAGCTGAACGAATCTGGAAATGGTATCGGGAACCATAATCAGAGCGTAATCTTCATCTTTTTTATTAGTTGAATCGTTTAATACAGCAGCCAGATAAATGGAATTATCGCGCAGGTTTCCGGGCTCTCTTAAATTGTTTAACATTATCGGAAATAATAATGGTCTTACTTCCGTATTAAAAAACTGATATATAAATTCTCCCTGCTCTTCATCCAGCGATTCCTCATCTAATAAATAAATATGATGCTTTTGTAGCCTTTTTATGGTATCACGAAAAGTTTGAGTAAACTTAACCTCCTGCTCTTCAACTATTGAGAGTATTTGCTTTAATATTTCTGAGGGCTTTTCCTTGTTTTTTCTGCTGTTTTCATTTTCAAATTGTTTCATTCTCTTGATAGTAGCAACTCTTACCCTGAAGAATTCATCTCTGTTATTGGAGAAAATTCCCAAAAATCTTAGCCTTTCAATAATGGGATTGGACTCGTCCATGGCTTCTTGTAGCACTCTTTCGTTGAAATGCAGCCACGATACTTCCCTGTTTATTAGTTTTTTTACCATTAGTTTTTTGTGTATTAATAGCGATTTGCGCAAAGTTATAAAAAGGATTGAAATGGTTGATAGTTGAATAGTCGAATAGTCGAATGGTCGAAAAGTCGAAAAGTCGAATAGTCAAATAGTCGCATAGTCGCATAGTCGCATGGTCGCATAGTCGCATGG
>JBFFLX010000129.1:0-9974 GCA_041554435.1 Bacteroidales bacterium | reverse complement strand
TTAAATCTGAGATTCTGAGATTCTGAGATTCTGAGATTCTGAGATTCGGAGATTCGGAGATTCGGAGATTCTGAAAATTAAATATTCGAAATTAATAATAAATTTATAATTTAAATCATTCGTAATAATATTTATTAAACAAATAGGTCTTAGCCTTAAAATGCAGATAAATGGGTTATTTTTTTTTGCTTTCAATTAATTGATTTTTGTCAATATTAGAGGTTTAATTAATAATTTCATTGATTAGCAGTGAATTATTAAGTACAAATATAAAAATTCTATTCTAAAAGCCAAACTAATAACTTTAATTTTATTTTATTATACGGTGGATATTTAATAAACGGCTCAATCAAATTAGTTTTATAGAGTATCGACTTTTGGTGGCTGAAAGCATCGAAACCAAATTTGCCATGATAATTACCCATACCAGAATAGCCTACACCTCCAAAGGGAAGGTTTGCGTTGGCAAGATGCGCCATTGTATCGTTTATCATTCCTCCTCCAAAGGATATTTCTTTGGTGATTTTATCGATGGCTTTAGTGCAATTCGAGAAAATGTAAAGGGCCAGTGGTTTATCTCTTTCTTTGATCTTTTCAATTACATCATCCAATTCTTCAAATTCAATAATGGGAAGTATGGGACCGAAAATTTCTTCCTGCATAACAGCATCATCCCAACTCACATTGTTTAGCAGGGTAGGAGAGATGTAATTTTTCTCTTTATCAATATTTCCTCCAAAAATTACTTTATTCCCATCAATTAACTTTAGCAATCTTTCAAAATGCCTTTGGTTTATAAT
The DNA here is from genome assembly GCA_041554435.1 of Bacteroidales bacterium. Lineage (GTDB taxonomy): Bacteria > Bacteroidota > Bacteroidia > Bacteroidales > F082 > BM524. The sequence goes on along the minus strand of JBFFLX010000129.1, from coordinate 9,174 downwards.
GTTTGTAAAGGCTTCGCTTTCAGAGGGATTAGGTCCGTGAATTTGAAGAATTTGCTTCTTAAGTTCTTCTATAAATTTTTCTTTAATACCTTTTCTAATAAGTAAATAGTCGGGTGCAACACAGGATTGACCACCATTTAGAAATTTACCAAAAACTATCCTTTTGGCGGCTATTTTAATATTTGCATCATCTAAAATGAAAGCAGGGCTTTTTACTCCTAATTCCAAAACAACGGGACATAAATTCTCGGAAGCTGCTTTCATCACTATTTTACCCACTGCGGAACTTCCTGTAAAAAAAATCTTGTCAAACTTTTGTTTTAGCAATTCCGTATTCACTTCCACACCACCTTCAACAACATGCAAAACTTCTTCGGCAAAAGCCGTATTTAAAATTTCTGCCATAATTTTCGAACTGTTTTCCGACAGTTCGGAAGGCTTAATAATAGCCGTATTTCCTGCTGCAATTGCTGAAACTGCAGGTAAAATCGAAAGTTGATATGGATAATTCCACGCTCCAATTACCAATGTTACACCCAAAGGTTCGGGCATAATATAACTGCTGCCCGGAAAATTTGGAAGGCCAGTGCTTACTTTCTTTCTTTTCGACCATTTGGGAAGGCTTTTTATGGCCAGTTTTATTTCATGATAAATAAGAGAAAGTTCGGTTTCATAGGTTTCGAATTTCGATTTTTTGAAATCCTTATAAATAGCATCATACATCAAACTTTCATTCTCCTTTAGGCAAGATAATAATTTCGACAGTTGTAACTTCCTGAATTTTATATCTTTGGTTTTATTTGAATTGAAGAATTCCTTTTGCTTTTCAATGAGTAATTCAATACTGGATTTTAAATGTGAAGAATTGTTTCCGGACTTATTCATGGTAAAAAGTTTGAAATTACTATTACTATTTAGTTTCTGTAAAAATATCTTTTTTTTTCCTTTAAGGAATTTAATTTTTATAAGTTTGCTGACATTTGAATAAATAATATTATGCATAAGGTAGGAATAAGATACGAAGATAAATATGTGATGGAGAGAAGAGTACCACTTACTCCTGATCATATCAGAGAACTTATAAAAGAAGGAATTGAATTTGAAGTAGTTAAATCGGCCAAAAGAATTTTTAAGGATGCTGAATTTGTTGAAGCAGGTGCCACTTTGGTGGAAGAAGTTTCGGATGCTCAAATAATATTGGGAGTGAAAGAAATGCCCATTGGTTACTTCAAAGAAGGAAAAGCATATATCTTTTTTTCGCATACAATAAAAGGTCAGCCTTATAATATGCCTCTCTTGAGAGATATGATGTCAAGCAAAATTACCCTTGTAGATTACGAAAAGATTGCAGATGAAAAGGGCAGGAGGCTTATATTTTTTGGAAGGTTTGCCGGTTTAGCCGGGATGATTAATTCGTTGTGGTCATTGGGTCAACGATTAAAAATAAAAGGAGTAGAAACTTCATTTACAAAATTAAAACAAACCCATAATTATAACTCTCTTGATGAAGTTAAAGAAGTAGTTTCTGAAATTGGTAATGATATCAAGAAAAATGGTGTTCGTTCTGATATTCACCCACTTGTGGTAGGAATTACAGGCTATGGAAATGTTTCAAAAGGAGCACAGGAAATATTGAATCTGCTACCCCTTGAGTATATAAAACCTGAAGAATTATCAGAACTAAAGGAGAGAAACAATCTTTCAAATAAAAAAGTTTATGCAGTGGTTTTTGAAGAAAAGCATATTTCAAAACCCATCGATAGTGAAAAAGAATTTATTCTCAACGAATATTATAATCATCCTGAACTATTTGAAAACCAATTTGAGCAATATGTTCCTCATCTTACAATATTGATGAATTGCATGTATTGGGACGACAAATATCCTAGAATAATTACCAAAGATTTTCTTGAGAAATTATTCTCCAAAGGTGATCCAAAACTAAAAGTAATAGGTGATGTTACCTGCGATCCTGATGGTTCAATAGAATGTACTCATAAAGGCACTGAAATAGAAGATCCGGTTTTCGTTTACAATCCCTTTTCACGAAAGCCAACAATGGGTTTCGAAGGTGAAGGATTATTGATAATGGCTGTGGATATACTTCCAAGCGAGTTACCACGTGAATCATCCCAAACTTTTAGTGATGCATTGTTAGGTTTTATGCCTGAAATTTGCTCGGCCGATTATAATGATAATTTCGCTGACTTACAGTTGCCTGCAGAAATAAAACGAGCAACGATTCTCCATAAAGGAGAATTAACTCCTGATTATAAATATCTGGAAGATTTTTTAAAAGAATAGAAAATTAGTAACCAAAAAATACAAACACGAAAAATAATTTGTAACTGATTGTTTATGAAAAAGATTTTAATATTAGGTGCCGGATTATCCACCATCAGCCTGATTGATTATCTTCTTAAAAATGCTGAAGAAAATCAATGGCAAATAACCTTAGGTGATATTGACGAGAAACTGGCAAGAAAAAAAGTAAATGGTAGTCCATTTGGAGAAGCTATAGTTTTTGATATTGATGATGAGCAGTTTGCACGTAAAACAATAAATGAGCATGATGTTGTAATATCTATGCTTCCTGCGTTTATGCATATGAAAGTGGTTGAGAAATGCATAGAATATAAAAAGCCTATGCTAACAGCATCATATGCAACACCTGAGATTAAAGCCTTACACGAAAAGGCACAGGAAGCAGGAATTCCCATATTAATGGAATTGGGTGTGGATCCGGGCATCGACCATATGTCGGCAATGCATGTTATAAACCGGATCAGGAAACAAGGCGGAAAATTGTTGTCATTTTATTCATTTACAGGTGGTTTAGTTGCCCCTGATTCTGATAATAATCCATGGCATTATAAGTTTACCTGGAACCCCCGCAATGTTGTTCTGGCAGGTAACGGAGTTTCAAAATTTATTAATAATGGCAGGTATAAATATATTCCTTATCATAGATTATTCGACAGAGTTTTAAAACGCAAAATCTTAAATTATGGCGATTTCGAAGTTTATGCCAACAGAGATTCATTAGCATACAGAAGTATTTATAATTTACAGGATATCCCATCTATGTACAGAGGCACAATACGCCGCCCCGGATTCTCAAAAGCATGGAATGTATTTGTAAGATTAGGTGCCACCGAGGATAATTATGTGATAGAAGATTCAGAAAACATGACTTATCGTCAGTTTATAAATTCCTTCCTCCGTTATGATCCTGATATGCCTGTGGAAATTAAGTTGAAGGATTATTGTGTAAATAGTTGTGATCCTGATGTTTACCGCAAACTTGAATGGTTAGGCATTTTTGATAATAGGAAAATAGGATTGAAAAAAGCTACTCCTGCTCAAATTTTACAAAAACTTCTGCTGGAAAAATGGGCCATGGACCCTCATGACAGAGATATGCTAATAATGCAACATGAGTTTAAATATGAACAAGGGGGAGACGAAAAAATGGTGGTTTCTGCCATGGCTTTCGAAGGAGAAAATCAGGAAAGAACAGCAATGGCAATAACTGTAGGCCTTCCATTAGCCATTACAACAAAGTTATTACTTCAGGGAAAAATTAATAAAACGGGGGTAATTCTTCCAATTCATGAGGAAATTTACGAGCCTGTACTCGAAGAACTCAAAACTTTTGGTATAAGTTTTGAAGAGAAGGAATATATGATGGGGTAAAACATTACTAAGGTGTTTCTTATCCCTTTGCTTATGAAATTAAAAAGAATACTGATTTTTTTCAGTATTCTTTTAATTTATTTTTCAAATAATTGAATATGAAATATCTTTTAGTAATAATTTTGATTGGTATTGCCCTTTATTATGCAATGAAATGGAAGAAGCCTATAGACTCGTCAGGTAATAAGTCCGGTGATAATAATACAAATCCTTATAACTCTCAAAACAATAAGCAACAGAATAAGTTTAAACAGGATAGTGGACCATATTCCAACCAGGGAGCATCAACTTCCGCTAATAGCAGTAGCGGTGGAAATTCCTATGCCAAATGGGTTGGCGGAGGCCTGGGATGGGCTTTTGGAGGTCCCATTGGTGGAATTCTTGGATTTATGGTTGGTTCCATGTTTCAGGGTGGAGGCAGTACTTCCCAGTATGGCAGAACACAAACAGGTGATTTTAGTTTATCGCTTTTAATCCTTACGGCAGCGGTTATGAAAGCCGATGGAAGAGTGAAAAGATCGGAACTGGATTATGTTAAACGTTTCCTGGAAAATAATTTTGGAGTTGCAAAATCACCCGAATATGTGAAAATGCTAGGCGAATTGTTGAAACAAGATTATGATGTAAATGAAGTTGCCGGGCAAATATCTCAATATATGGAGTATGGTTCCAGAATGATGCTGGTTCAATTTTTATTTGGTATCGCTCAGGCAGATGGGAATAATCATCCCACCGAAATTGATATGATAAAGAATATCGCATCCTTTATGGGGATTAATTCTGGAGATTATGAGTCGATTAAGGCTATGTTTATTAAAGAAACAAGTTCTGCCTATAAAGTGCTTGGAATAGATAGTAAAGCAACAGATGATGAATTGAAAAAAGCATATCGTGATCTGGCAAAACAGCACCATCCAGATAGAGTAGCCCACCTTGGTGAAGATGTAAAAAAAGCAGCAGAAATTAAGTTTACCAAACTTAATGCTGCCTATGAAGCCGTCAAAGAAGAAAGAGGAATGAAGTAAAATCGAATTATTTATTTTGAACTAAACATTTAGTTGTTTGGCTTAATACTTGTATAGGATTCGATTTTAAAATTATTTAATATGAAACTAGCCTATTTACTAGTCTTTAGTTTGATTTTTGGAAGTTTGTATTCTCAGGATGTTCTGGATTTTAGAAAGAGTAAACATGAGATTGACTCCTTACGAAATGTATACTTCCTTAAAAGGGTGGAGGCTAAATCTGCTGATCGCGATTCTTTAAAGTTGGTGTTAACAAAACTTAATCCGGATTCGCTTAACTATCTTTATTTAAGTAATTATTATTTTGAGGAACTTCCTGATTTGTCGAGGTTTAACAAAATCAGAACACTAAAGGCCTCAAATAATTTATTTGAAAAAATAAATAAGAAAGACCTTAATAGTGATAGCCTGAAAAAGTTAATTTTAGACGGAAACAAAATAAGTAAAATTAAATTTCAGCGAAATAGTAACATAAAATCGCTTGATTTAAGTTCCAATGAATTTAAACGTATACCTCGTTCCATTCGTAAATTAAAAAACCTGGAAGTTCTTACAATTACAAATAATAATATTAAAAGAATTCCCTGTTTTATTAAGAGGATGAAGAACCTTAAAGAAATTGACCTGACAGGAAACAATATTAAACTTACCAAATCATCAGTAAGGCGTTTATCAAATATTGAAGTTATATTGCTAATTGGTAATGATATTGAAAGTTTACCTGAAAATATAGGAGATTTAAAATCTGCTAAGAAAATTAATCTGGCAAAAAATAAACTTGAGAAGTTACCTGAATCCTTTGCTAATCTTAGCGAATTAAATCATATTATTTTTTATAAAAATAATTTCAGTCAGATACCCCCCGAAATATTTAAACTTACTAAACTAAGGGAGCTCGATTTCTATTATAATAAGCTTGATACAATTCCCGATGAAATAGGCAATTTAAAGGATTTGAGACAATTGTTTCTTTCCTACAACAACATAAAATACTTGCCATCATCTTTGCAAAATATGGATAGTCTTAAATATATTTATATGCATCATAATCAAATCATTATGATGCCAAAATGGATGTCGAATATGACAAGTTTGCAACGTATCGATTTTAGTTTTAATAAATTGTTTGAGTTAGCCGATTTTTCCAATCTTGATAATTTGGTGGATTTGGATTTACATTCTAATAATATAGAAAGGTTTCCGTGGGAGGCATTGGAGTTGGATAGTATTCATCTTTTTTTAATAAGAGATAACCCATTAATCCTTTCTAAAGAAGAGAGATTATTTCTTGATGAACATAGAAAGGCTAAGGAAAAAATAGGACAAAAATTCGATTTTTAAATATCAGAATTATTTATAGAATCTCCAGGAAACTCCAAAATAAAACCTTGTGTCTCTTGCCGGATAATGAGGAGCGTTATAATAAGTATAATCTCCTAAGTAAGCATTTAAGTGGGCTGCTTTAAAAAATAATATTGCTCTTTTTACATTCAGACTTAAATAGAAATCTGCAAAAGGATAATTTCCTATTTGTTTTTCATTTTGCAGGTAGAATGCTCTTAACTCGGGCATATATGCATCGGCATAATATGCTGTATAATATGTCAATTGAAATCCGGTTTGAAGTGTGGCGGCATTTTTAAAAATTGTACTCCTGAAATAAATATTTAGTAAGCCATAAAACTCGGGAACTCTGATAACAGACGGGAGGCTTACTTTCTGGTATACCAGTTTAGTATCGAAGCCAAATTTCTTGATATTAATATTACCTTCAATATATGCTTTTAAATGTGTTTCTGTATTGTTAATTTGCTTTGGCAGAATAGAATCGTCGAGATATGTATAATTTGAGAATGTATTAAATTCAAATCCGGCACTGAGTTTTTTCCAGGAATATTTTCCTGAAATTATCATAGAGTTTTCCTTCTTAAAATTATTCGTCCAGCGAAATCTGTTTGAGTTAAAGCCTTCATACCACCAATTGGGTTTTCTGCTAATTACAACTATACCTGCATCTATTTTACCAACATTATTATTCTCTGTTCCAAGATATTGCTCTATTTCAGCCTTGAGTTTATAATCGCCTCCACTATAATCACTTAGTATTAATTCACCATAGGCAAGAAAATGCATGCTTTTGAACAGATTCAGTGAAATTCCACCAAAAGGAATTGTCTGATTATAAGTTATTGGAACAGAGTCGTATGCATATGTTTGAGATATTTGATCACTTTGTGCCCCAAAATAAAGATAAAATACTTTACTCAATTTATTTTCATTATAGCCCAAACTCGACCACATAAGCTTATTGCTAATTTTCTGTTGATATATTGAATCGAATGTGGAAGTTGAGTCGATGGGAGGGAAGTAGGGTGTATAAAAATCGTTTAAGGGATCCTCATCCTTATATATTAGTTGATTTCTGTTATATCTGAAAGTATAAGAAATGTGGCCTACATCAATTTTTCTTTTGGTGGAATCGGATTTTCTTTTTGGTTTGGATAAATTAAAATATTGTTCAACTTGAAAACCTGAATTAATTAGATTTTGAGACGCATTTTGAAGGTTTACATCCAATACTCTTCTGTCAGTTTCAGTGCTGTATTCAAAAAGACTGTCGTTAACCAGTCCACCATTTTCTTCAACTCTTATTCTATTGTTTCTGTAGTTTGCCGCTACGCCATATCTTTTATTTTTTGTGTAATATTGGCCTGTGAAAAACACTCTGGTATTATTTGATGCTGAATTTTCATAGGGTCCGGGGGAATTGTTTAATGCATATTCAAAGCCTATTGTCAGGTTTTTTATTATCTCCCGATTTAGAATAACATCCAGGCTTTGCTCTTTTTTCGATCCCATTACATAGCTTATTTTCGATTGGGGAATAAAGAGTTTATAATATTTAACGTCATCGTTGGTAAACAAATATTTTTTGAAGTGGCTTATGTCCATATTATAGCCTGTTTCCCTTTTAAGGCTGAATTCCATTGGGTTATAAGCAAGTCCTATATTACTTAAGGTTGAATACATACCATTGTCTACTTTCAATGGGTTAAACTTATGGGCATTTAAAATGCTGGTGTCGGGTTTAATTATATTTAACTTCTTTTCATTCTCCATACTCTCCATAAAATAATATATGAAGCTGGAGTCAACGGATTTTAATTCTTCTTCTTTTTCAAGTATCGATAATTTTTTAGTACTTATTGTTGAGTCTGCATTATTAAGTAAAGAGTCATTGGTAATAATGGTATCGTTTTTAACAATACTATCCGAATTAATTATTACTTCGGTTTGCCCGGAAGCCTTGTTTAGCATAATCAAACTAAGCAAAAGCAATAATATGCAGGAAATATATTTTGTATTTATCAAATTAATAATTTTGAAATATAACGCATACAAAACTACGAAATTGCCACGAGATACAATGAAAATATTTCCTTACAAAAACACATAAAAATCGTGTTGTAATCAATTAAATCATAGAGTTTTAATAAGATTGCCTGATGATCGGAATGATGCGATGTGAATCTTGATCAAAATATTCACATTATTAATTGAGAAGAAAGGAGGGGTAAATTTTGAATAAAAAAGGTCAAAAAAAAAGCCTGCACTTTAGAAGTACAGGCTTTTAGAAGTTCGGCGACGACTCCCGATAGATATCGGGATTCCCATCCGTCGGTAGCCGGACAGTATCATTTGCTCTGGCAGGCTTCTCCGTCGGTCAGCCGACTTATCGGAATGGGGTAATATAAAATGTTTGATTTAATATTTTAGTTATAGACAAAAAAAAAGCCTGTACTAGTTAAAGTACAGGCTTTTAGAAGTTCGGCGACGACCTACTTTCCCACTTGGTATAGCAGTATCATTGGCGCAGGCAGGCTTAACTACTCTGTTCGGAATGGGAAGAGGTGGACCTTGCCGCAATAGTCACCCAAAGATTTTGGATGTTAAATATTCAATATTTATCGCATAAGCGCATAAAGAATATTAACAAAAATATTTTAGACAAATATGACAATTAGCCAAGAAAAGAAGCACTGATTTTAAAAATTCATTGCAAGAGATATTTGGTGTTAAAAAGCTTACGGGTAATTAGTACTGCTCGGCTTTGCTGTTACCAGCTTTATACCTGCAGCCTATCAACGTCATCGTCTATAACGACCCTTAAAGGAAGCCTCATCTTGAGGTAAGTTTCGTGCTTAGATGCTTTCAGCACTTATCTTAACCAAACATAGCTACCCTGCGGTGCCACTGGCGTGACAACAGGTACACTAGCGGTTTGTCCAACTCGGTCCTCTCGTACTAGAGTCAGGTCCTCTCAAGCTTCCAACGCCCACAACAGATAGGGACCGAACTGTCTCGCGACGTTCTGAACCCAGCTCGCGTGCCACTTTAATGGGCGAACAGCCCAACCCTTGGGACCTTCTCCAGCCCCAGGATGTGACGAGCC
>JBFFLX010000128.1:0-10074 GCA_041554435.1 Bacteroidales bacterium | reverse complement strand
AGGTGGATTGGAAAACTCATAAAAATTGATAAAGACTCTCAGGTTAGTTCTTTTGATATTAGTCCTGCCAGTGAAATAATTTGCTCAGATCCATCATTACTACAAAACAGCAGTGATTATAAGGGAAAATTGTTTATTAATACGGAAAATAATTTAGAGATTTTTGATTGCAATACAAATTCATTTCTTGACTTTAGCAATCAGGAACTTGAAAACATATACGACATGGACTATTGTCCAATTAATAATACTTTACTTGCATATTCTTATGAACAAAATTCTGTTTATGATCAACCTGATATTTATACTATTCACATATACAGAATTCAGGAGGATGGTACTTATGATGAAATATGGAATAAACAGGGTCTAGCGTCATCAATTTCATATAATAAATATGATGGAAAATTATATGTGTATTATCTGGGTGATGCAAGTTTAGATATTGAAAATGGACTTTATTCTAAAATATTTATTATTGACCCCCTGGATGACAATAATTTAAATGCTGAGAGTATTGATTTGCCAAACAAAAGCCTTCTTAATGAAGTAAAACCCCAGGCAAACTACCCATACTTCGATGCATACAACAAAGCATATTTCCCGAATGGAGTGCATTCAAGTGTGAGTGTTATAAACTTTGAAGGTAATGAAGCCTTACCGCTGGATGCAACTGTTTGGAACTGGGTTTCATTTCCAAGAACCAGATACCCGAATAATAATTCAATTGAAGTAGTAGAAAATAATATTCAACCGTTTGATGATGTAAACTACGCAAATTTATCAAACTTACCATTTGGAAGTGAAATTGGACAAGAACTTAATCTTGATTACACTTTAGAAGGTAGTTGGGAGATACCACCAGAAAATGGCCTTAGTAACATAACAAGAGTTAACGGTTATAAACTTTCAATTGATAAGGATCATATACAAGACAGAAATTTATTCTTAAAAGGAACAATAGTCGACCCCACAACCACTATTGACCAGGTTTATGCAAACAAAGAAAACTGGGTGGGCTACTGGCACCCTGAACCTCAGGATGCGTTTGAAGCTTTAGCAGATAATCTTGGAGACCTTTATGTTATTAAAGCAGAAAACTGGACTTGTATTCGTGATGATCAAATACAGGGACCAACCGCTCCATGGATTTGCGACGATAAAAACACCTACATCAATTATGGTGAAATGCTGGTAGTAAAATCTTATGCAGATATTTATAACTTTCAGTGGAATTATTCATCCTCTCAAACCAATCCGGAAGAAGTGCAAAGCACAGATTACTACACATATACATCTACCGATGACTATACTCCCATTGTAATAGAAATTGACAGCAGCGATAATCCAATTGAAATAGGAGCATTCATAGGTGACACATGTGTTGGTGCAACTATTGTGGAAGATGGCGACACTACTCTGGCTATGAGAACATATTTGAATTCTGCCAGTGGCGACAGTTTAACATTTGAAAAATACTACGGCACAAAATCCACAACAAACAGAATTGATAAATACTATGTTTATAATAATAAATATGGTAGAAAGGAGAGAAGAATTATTAACCCTAAAGAAAGAAGTGATTATTTAAGGGTTTCGCTAAAAACGGATATAGCAAATTCCAATCTAAGCAACGATAAATTAAATTTTAATATTTATCCAAACCCAAATACAGGGATTTGTAATGTGGAATTTTATTTAGATGCAAAATCCAAAGTAACATTTAAACTAACTGACATTAGCGGAAAAGTTATTGGAGATGAACTCATTGAATTTAAAAACAAGGGGTTTAATTCAATGAATATTAATTTAAATAATTTAACAGGGGTTAAATTAAACAAAGGAATTTATATTTTAAACATTTCAACTAATACTGAAAATATAAGTAAAAAAATAATTATTAAATAATGGATTTGATTAAAACAATAGCATTATACATTTTTATAATTCTAATTCCCATTGTAGGCGCAACACAGATAATAAGCGTAAAACAAGATGGAACAGGAGATTATACAAACATACAGGATGCTGTTGATGCTTCCTCTACAGGAGATACTGTTTTAGTTTGGCCGGGAACTTATTATGAGACCATTGATATGGATGATCATAATATTGTTCTGGCCAGTCTAAACCTTACCAGCGGAGAAGAACAGTATATACATAATACTATTATTGATGGAAGTATAGGTGAGCAAAATCCTTGTATAAGAGCCATTTATGGAGCAGATTTTACTGTGGCGGGATTTACTATACAAAATGGCAGGGGAAGAGATAATTTACCAGGAAGTAGTGGTGGCGGATTTTTTATTGACAATTCCAATTTAATAATTATTAATTGTATAATCAAGAACAACTTCGCACGATACTCAGGAGGTGGTATTTATTCTGCAAGATCTAATCTATTTCTGACGGGAACGTTAATTAAAGAAAATCATGCAGCTACCAGTGGTGGTGGTGGAATTACATTCGCTGTTATAGATTCTTCTCAGAAACTAAACTTTGACACAATAAACCTATGTAGTGTTTTCAATAATTTTGCTTGTAAAGGTTCTGATTTTTATATTGGTCGTTATACTTCTCCAATGACTGTAAAACTTGATACATTTTCGGTCTCAAATCCAGGCAGACAGCATTCCTACGCTGTGTCGGACCAACATGTATTTCCAGTTGATGACAAAATTCAAATTCAAATGAACAACTTTATCAGACAATCGGTAAATAGTGATATTTATGTTGATCCTTTAGGGGATGACAACAATGATGGACTGACTCCCGTTACACCTTTAAAATCATTAACAAAGGCTGTTCAGATTATTCACTCCGACTCTCTACAGAAAAATACTATCTTTCTTACAAACGGAACTTACTCTCCTTCCCTAACAGGAGAGTATTTTCCACTTGGTTTATGGACAAATATTAATATAATAGGTGAAGACAAGGACTCTACTATTTTAGATGCAGAGAATTTTTCTAATCATTTTACAGGTTCAAGATTAGAAGAGTCAATTGATTTAGAAAAATTTACTTTAATTAATGGTAATGGTGACTTAAGTTCATTTTTGGGAGTTGGATCAATATCAATGGGATTTACGGATAGTATAAGTCTATACAAAATATTATTCAAGCAAAATGTCGCAAAATCTATCAATTCATTGGCACTTGGCAACTGTAGTTATGTTAAAATTAATGAAGTACAATTTGAAGATAATATATATGGAAAATCACTTGGGGTTCAATCAAGTTGGTACTCACCTGAATATCCAAGGTTAACGGATTCAGTATTCATTATGAATTGTATTTTTAATAATAATGTACCGCATCCAGATTCAACCATTGGTTTGGGCGGAGCACTTAATACATCTTCCATTGGAGATTTATATAATGACTCATTAATAAGTATAATTTCAAATAGCCTTTTTATAAATAATAACTCTGATAATGGATCTTACCCTTCAAATATAATTTCTGTTTTTGACTACGCAAAAGCAATATTTGTTAATTGTACTTTTGCCAATAATCACTCAAACTTAAACGAAAAGTCAGCCCTGTTTGCTACTTTTGGGTATGGGGCAAAGTCAGAGGTTTACAACTCCATATTCTATGGTAATTATCCCAGAGAAATCTATTTGGGATCAAATGAAGATACCTGTAAACTATCAATATATAATTCATTAGTTTCCGGTGGAATTGAAAATATTGGAGGTGATCTGAATATGAATGTCTTAGTTTACGACACTACTAATATAGACGATAATCCACTATTTTTGGGAATGTGGAATCATCCGTACCAGATCACCGACAACTCACCATGTATAAATACAGGTACATTGGCAAACATACCGGAATACATAAAACTACCCGAATATGATTTGGCAGGTAACCCCAGAGTTTATGGTGACAGCATAGATATGGGAGCCTATGAGTGGGATCCCACTATTGTTGGCTTTCATGAAATAGGTCCGGGCACAAATGCAGATGCCTCACAATCTTTGATCAAAGCCTCTCCAAATCCGTTTTATCAGGATACATATATAGAAATTGAGCCTAAACAATTATCAACAGAAGCCAAAGTTGAGGTTTACGACAATTATGGTAAACTTGTTAAAACACTTATAACTACACAACTAAACAACAAAGTAAAAGTTTTATGGCGGGGAGATAACAACTCAGGAAACCCCTTGCCATCAGGTATTTATCATGTTGTTATGTTTTATGGTGATAAGGAGGTTGAGAGTTTGAAGGTGGTGAAGAGGTAGGGGAGTGTGCTGGAGTTCATAGAGTTCATTGAGTGCCTTGAGTTCATCGAGTTCATAGAGTTATAAGTTGAAACCTAAAACGAACTTGCAACTCGTAACCCGTAACTCGCAACAAATAAAAAAGTACCTAAAGTTACAAGTGCGCTGAAGTGCCTAAAGTTAAATTTGAAAACCAAAACGAACCTGCCTACACAAAGTTTCGGCAGGCAAGCCATGCCTTCATTTCGGCAGGCAAGCCTGCGACCTGACACTTGCAACCCTGCCTCGCCGGCAGGCAGGATGCAACATTTTATAAGAGTTCATTGAGTGCCTGGAGTTCATAGAGTTCATAGAGTTATAAGTTGAAACCTAAAACGAACTCGCAACTCGTAACCCGTAACTCGCAACAAATAAAAAAGTGCCTAGAGTTCATAGAGAATGTTTTATAACGAATAACGAATAACGAATAACGAATAACGATTAACGAATAACCATTCACCATTCACCATTTTAATATCAAACTCAAATTCCTTACTTTTGCAGGCTACTAAAATAATACATGAAGAAAGTTTTAAAAGATACTACAGAAGTTAAGGTACGTTTTGGGGAAGTCGACTCCATGGGAATTGTATGGCATGGAAACTATGTGAAATATATTGAGGAAGGACGTGAATCTTTCGGTAAGAAATATGGGATTTCCTATATGGATATCTATTCCAATAACTATATGGCGCCTGTTGTTAATATGAACATCGATTTCAAAAAACAAGTACAATATGGCGATCTTTTGTTGGTTGAAACAGAATATATAGATAGTCCTGCCGCCAAAGTAATTTTCAGTTTTAAGATTTTCCGTAAAAGCGATATGGAACTTGTTGCTACAGCCCAAAGCACTCAGGTATTCATCGACATGAACAGGGAGATGGTTTTGTATCCGCCTGATTTTGTTGTGGAATGGAAGAAAAAAGTTGGGTTAAGCGAATAATTATGCCGTATTTTATTTCCGATAATATAATTTCATCTTTAGGTTTCTCTACAGAGGAAAATTTCACGTCCCTTTTAAAAGGCGAAGTGGGTATTAAAAAAGTTGAGGATGTGGAAATTTATCCTGAAAAATTTATCGCATCTGTAATTGATAAACAAGGTTTAGAAAATGAATTTTCAAAACTAAGCAGCAAATATTCCAATAAAAATAAATTCACAACTCTTGAGAAATTATTGATATTATCTGTTCACAAAGCGCTGGTCGACTATGAAATAGATATAAAGTCAGAAAAAACCGGAATTATACTTTCTACTACTAAAGGGAATATTGATTTGCTGGATAAAAAACGTTCTAACAGTTTTGAAGCAGGTAGAGACAGCCTTTGGAAACTTGGTGAGGTGATTGCAAATTTCTTTGGCAATCCTAATAAGGCAATTACCGTTTCAAATGCTTGTATATCAGGGGTTTTGGCCATTAATACTGCAGCAATGTATATCAGTAGTAAAATGTTTGATAATGTTGTTGTTTGTGGTGGAGATTTGGTAACTCGCTTTGTGGTTAGCGGTTTTATGTCGTTTTTATCACTTAGTGAAAAACCATGTAAACCATTCGACAAAACCCGCAACGGTCTTTCTTTGGGAGAGGCAGCGGGAACTGTAATACTTAGCAATCTTCCCCCCAAGGGAAAACAAAAAATAAAATTTATTGGAGGTGCATCGGCTAATGATGCAAACCATATTTCAGGTCCATCACGTACCGGTGAAGGTTCATATATCGCAATTAAAAAGGCTTTGGCTGAAGCCGGGATAGAATCAGATAAAATTGATCATATTTCTGCCCACGGTACGGCAACACCCTATAATGATGAAATGGAAAGTATTGCCATTACACGACATAATTTAGAAGAAAAAACTGTAAATAGTATAAAAGGAAGTTTGGGCCATACTTTAGGTGCCGCAGGAATTATTGAAAGTATTATACTGCTTGAAGAAATGCGTAAAAATACCTTGCTTAAAACCATGGGTTTTTCAGAATTGGGTGTGAGTAAAAGTATAAATGTGTTGAGTGAAAATACTGATAAAGAGATAAATATATGCCTTAAAATGGCATCAGGTTTTGGTGGCAGTAATGCTGCGATGATAATTTCCAAAGAATAGATGATGGACAAATTGTTTGTAGAAAAATATTGCCACATAAAAAATAACAAGGTTTTCGTTGATGGGAAATTAGTGTTTGCACATGAAGAATCTGAAAGTTTGAAAGTCTTTTTAAAATCTGTTTACAGGTTTTTAAAACCATCTTATAATAAGTTTTTTAAGATGGATGAGATAAGTAAACTTGGATTTTTAGCAGCCGAATTTCTTTTAAAGGATGCGGATATATCATCATATAATGAAGAAGATATTGCATTAATATTTTCCAATTCCGACTCTACACTTATTACCGACACCAACCATCAAAGCAGCATAGATGATAATGATAATTTTTTTCCCAGTCCTTCGGTATTTGTTTATACTTTGCCAAACATTATGATGGGAGAAATTTCCATAAGGCATAAATTAAGAGGAGAAAACACATTTTTTATTGTTGAAAATTTTAATGGCGAATTGCTGACAAATCACATCAATAACTTATTTTTGGCAAATAAAGCCAGGGCTTTTATAGGAGGATGGGTAAATTATAATTTTTATTCCTACGAAGCCTTTTTATATCTTGTAAATCAGCAAGGTAAAATTGAGCATAAAACTGAAGAAATAAATAGATTATTTAAATAATTGATATACAATGAGCGAACTTATTGAAAAATTGAAAGTCCAGATTATTGAGCAACTTAACCTTGAAGATATGGAACCAGAGGATATTGATGCTTCGGAACCCTTATTTGGAGAAGGACTTGGCCTCGACTCCATTGATGCTTTGGAATTAATTGTATTACTCGAGAAAGAGTACGGCATAAAAATTCAAAATCCCAAAGACGGACAAAAAGTTTTCTTTTCCATAGAAACCATGGCTGAATTTATCCAGGAGAATCAGAAGTAATGCGAAAGGTTGTTGTAAGTGGCATAGGAATTATCAGTTCCATTGGGAAAAATCTGAGCGAAACCTATGATTCGCTGGTGGAGGAACGTTCGGGTATCAGCAAAATAAGCATACTCGAAACCAAACATAAAGATGAGTTTCTTGCCGGTGAAATAAAACTTACACATGAACAACTTATTGAATTAGCAAGTGTAAACCCTGAATTGGCCTGGACCAGAACCGCCTTACTAGGAATAATTGCAGCCCAACAGGCACTTAAGGATTCTGGTGTAAATCCGGATGAATGCTCACTGATTTCCGCAAGTACCGTTGGTGGTATGGACAGAAGTGAGTTGTATTATAAAGACTTCCTTACAGAAGCAAAACACAGTAAATTTATCGATAGCCATCATGCCGGAAACAGCACCGAGATGATTGCAGAACAACTGGGCGTTGGAGGAATTATAACTACCATTAGTACAGCCTGTTCCTCGTCTTTAAACAGTATTATTTTTGGAAGTAAACTGATAAAATCAGGACAGGCAAAAAAGGTGATAGTTGGAGGAACCGATGCACTTTCAAAATTCACACTCAACGGTTTCAACACCCTTATGATACTCGACAGGGAGCATTGCAGGCCTTTCGATGCTAGTCGTATGGGATTAAACCTAGGTGAGGGTGCTGCATACCTGATTTTAGAAGAAGAGCAAGAAGCAATAAAGGCAGGTAGAAAAATTTATGCGGAAGTGATTGGTTATGCAAATGCCAACGATGCGCATCATCAAACCGCATCTTCCGACGATGGAGTAGGTCCTTTTCTTGCAATGAAAAATGCCATTGCTTTAGCGAACATTAAGGCAGGGGATATCGATTATATAAATGCTCATGGAACAGGAACAGATAATAATGATCTAACCGAGAGTATTGCGATTAAAAGTTTGTTCAACGATAATATTCCTGATTTCAGTTCCACTAAAGCTTATACAGGACATACCTTAGGTGCTGCCGGAGTTATTGAGTCGGTAATATCAATTTTGAGTTTACAAAACTCGGTGGCATTTCCAAATATCAATTTCAAAAGCCCTATTGAAAATACCGGATTAATTCCTGTTTCAGAGGTAAAAAAACTTGAAAAGGTAAATTACGTTCTTACCAACTCATTTGGTTTTGGAGGAAATGATTCCTCGGTAGTTTTTGCTAAACATAAGCAATCAAATGCAAATCCGGATGAGTATAAACCATTAGAAGCCGTTTATATAAATGCTGCAGCAACTGTATCTCCCTTCGTTTTAAATGATGAGGAAGATAATTCAGAAGAAACAGAAGCTCCTTATCTTCAGATAATTAAACCCAATTACAAAGAACATATCAATCCGAAAGTGCTAAGGCGAATGAGTAAGATTGTAAGGATGGGAATAGTGTCTTCAGCACAAGCTTTAAAGGAAGCCGAAATAGAAAAACCCGACGCAATTATTACGGCAACCGGAATGGGCTGTCAGGAGGATACAGAGAAATTCCTGAATGCCATGTTAGATAATGGTGAGGAACTGCTTACTCCAACTTCTTTCATACAATCGACGCATAATACCGTTGGCGGGAGTATTGCGCTGGGCCAACAAAATAATGGGTATAATTTAACTTACGTTCATCGTACTTTTAGTTTTGAATCGGCATTGCTGGATAGCATTTTGAAGATTAATGCCAATGAAGCGGAAAATATTTTACTGGGTGGTTTCGATGAGATTACCTATGAAAGCTGGCTCATAAAAACCAAGATTAATTTTTATAAAAATCAGGCTGTAGCCCAAGGCGATCTTTTAAATGATAAGCAAGAGGGTGCCTTGGCAGGCGAAGGTAGTTCTTTCTTTGTTTTGGGAAAGAACAAAACCGAAAGCACCTATGCTAAAATATTGGGTACTAAAACATTTTTCCGTCCTAAAAATCAGGATGAGCTAAGTAATGAAATAATCTCATTTCTTGATAATAACAGTTTAACTGAAGATGATATTGACTTAGTAATTTTTGGATTTAACGGTGATCCAAATTTCGATTCCATTTATTTGGATTTAGAAAAAGATTATTTTAAAAACAGCAATACCGCCTATTACAAACACCTATGTGGTGAGTATGATACTTCATCGGCCTTTGCCACATATTTGGCAGCAAACATTTTAAAAAGCAAGAATATTCCACAAAGTATTTTAAGAAGAAAAACAGAAAAACCAATAGGTAAGATATTAATTTACAATCAGTTTAGGAATATCAACCATAGTTTGATATTGTTGGAGGGGGTTTAGTTTATTATTATTTTTTTCCTTATGGTTTCATCTGAAGTGATAACTTCTAAAACATACATTCCATTTTTATAGGATGATACATCAATTGTCGAGACTTTCATGTCTGCCACAAATATTTTATTGGAATATTGGTCGTAGATATTAATTTGTTGTACTTCAAAACTTCCGAAATCTATCTGAAATCTATTTGAAGCCGGATTAGGTGTGATAGATATTTCGGTGTTTTGAGGAATTTCTTTTTCGCCAACAAGGGAACAAGTATACTCTAAAACAAATTCATCGGCACAAGTACCAATATTTTGATCAATATTATATAAGGCGTCTGGCAAACTAATATACTCACATATACTATTCACTGAACAATAAGAAAGGCTATTATTTCCACCTATCCCAACATAGGCCAAACTATAAGGATCAATATTATCAAGTCCATAGAGATTTTCTAATTTTTCATTATGACCTATACTCAAATAACCATTAATATTTTTTAAATTATATAAGCCAGTTAGATCATTTAGGTTAAGGTTTTCTTTAATTT
>JBFFLX010000127.1:0-10130 GCA_041554435.1 Bacteroidales bacterium | reverse complement strand
GTGCGCTAAAGTTCATCGAGTTATGAGTTATGAGTTTTTGTTTTACCACTAATGACCAATGACTAATTTACCAATGACCAACGACCAATGACCAATAATCAACGACCAGTTTCTATTATCTTATTAAAATGCATCTTTAAAATTCACAACTTCTGCAAATTCACCATTGATAC
Source organism: Bacteroidales bacterium (assembly GCA_041554435.1). Lineage (GTDB taxonomy): Bacteria > Bacteroidota > Bacteroidia > Bacteroidales > F082 > BM524. Next base: position 9,957 of record JBFFLX010000127.1, on the reverse strand, counting down.
TTGCCAAAGCAGTATCGTGAATAAGCTGAGCAGAAAATTTTTCTCCACTTATAGAAATTTTGTCAAAAGTAGCCGTTGCATCGTTTATTAACCATGTTTTATAGCCATAATTTCCGGCCATTCGCACTGTTGTTGAAACACAATGATCGGTAGTTAAACCCGCAAACACCAAATCTGTAATGGCTTTCTCATCAAGTAGTTGCTTGAGATTAGTTCCAATAAATCCACTATTTACGTTCTTTTTAATGATGGTTTCTCCTTTTACAGGTTTAACAATATCCATAAATTCATTTCCCGGATTTCCTTCAGCGAGAGGAGAATTTGGATTTACAGAACAATGTTGTGTGTGAAATACCGGCAGTTGTTTTTCACGCCAAAGATTAAGAAGTTCGGCCGCCACATTTTCGGCATCGGGATTATTTCGGGCTCCACCCCAAATTGAATGATCATCGAATGCTTTTTGAAAATCGATCAGTATTAAGGCCGGATTGTTGTTTAAATTTATTTTCATCGTATTTTTTCTGTAAAAATACTATTCTTTCACATCTTTCACTTGTTGTTTTTCGACCAAATTAATTTGTAAGATATATTAAACTCCAGAAACTCGGCAAGCATAAAATTAATAGCCCTTACATTTATTCCAAAAGACCAGTTTTTATAAACTTCGTATCTTACTCCTAATCGCTGATAAAGCTGTTTAAAATCACCATAATTTAAATGCATGGCATAAATTCCAATTCCCCCTGAAATACTTAATTTATCAATACATAACTCAGGTTGTAAAATTATCCCCAAGGTAAAATTGTCAAGTGTTCTTGGCCCAATTGTGCCGTTTTTCCCAGCATTCAAACCAAACCAATAATTAATATCGCTTCCCAATCCTAATCTGAATGCATTGGATAATTGTTTGAAATATATTGCTGAAATACCTGCAATTGCAAAATAGTTAGTATCAAGTTCATGTTCTACCAATTGATGATTACCATAACCAAGCATTATTAGCATGGAATTTGACTTATCTTTTTTAACTGGAGGATAAATAGATTTTGTAAGAGGCCTTTTTCCTAAATGGTATTTTAATTCAAGAGTAGGCGAATAAATATTAAATCCTCTGTTTGGTCTTTCCATTCCTCCATTTGAAAAGTGGATAAACCCCATTCCGGCACCTAAATCTAATTGCTTTGAAATATGATAATATGCCATCAGGCCGATGTTTAAATGCACGGTTATTCCACCCCCTACAACAAGGTTTTTAGGGTTTGAAATACTATCATAATGTTTCCAGTTAAAGGAAACTCCGAACTGAAAGTCGAGATAAGTTTCCAGCTTTTTCCATCTCTTTACGGGTATGCCCAAAATACCATAAACGGAAATGGGTTTACCTATTTCCTTCTCATTAAAGAAATTGTTTATGGTTATTCCACCTCCATAATATGGGCATTTGTAGACTCTTTGCCACTTTTTATACCCGGGGTTTTGCCATAGAAATCTCATACTTAATGATTGATAGTGCTTTAATGGCCTGCCAACAAGATTGTCTCCTTTAACAAAATCTGTAGTTGGTATAATGTTTCCGTAAGCATAATTTAATCCTACTGATGGATATTGTTTTTTATTGAAGATGGATACTTGAGCATAAGAAATGTTCATCATTAGTATAGCCAATAATAGCAGAGGTCCTTTCATGGTTACATTTATTTATTTGATATTTAGTTGTTTAAAATACTCTACACCCTCAGCTATTGCCTTTTCTGTAGTTTGATATTTAATGTGTAGGTTTTCAACAGAATGAGCATTTGTAAAATAATTGTATGTACATAAAATATTAATGTTTGTTAAGGAAATAGTAGTTTTAATATTGAGTTTACGAACAAGTTCTCCAAAGTAAGCAAATAATATTAGTATTCCTTTTGGGATTGTTATTATTATAGAATTTTGCCTTGTAACCGTATTCAACTTTTGATAAAAATCGGAATAGGAAAGATTTTCATTTCCTATTAAGTAACGTTGAAACTTAAGTTCATTCTTCATACTTTTTATTATGGCATCAGTTACATCTTTAACATGCACAAAATTCTTACCACCCGGTGGGCAGAAGATGAGTTTTTTGTTCAGACCCATCAAAATAATTTTCCCTGAACTTGGTTTATTGTCGTATGCGCCAAGCATGAATGTAGGATTGATAATGGCGATTTCTATTTTATCTTTTTTGTTTAAAAGATATTCCTCTGTTTCCATTTTACTTTTTGCATAAAAGGAATCGGAAAACGGCGACTTCATTTTATCATTTTCTTTACCCGGGTTCTGCAAAGTTCCGTATCCCATTGTGTTTGCAGTACTTACATATATAAACCTTTTTATATTACACTTTATGGCCGTATTAAATATTTGAATACTCGCATTACAGTTTATTTGCCAATATTCTGAATAATTTATAATATTTTGTCTGGTTTCTGCTGCTGCATGTATAACGTAATTGCAGCCCAAAATAGCAGTACTTAAATCGTCGAATAAACCCCCTTGTATTAATTCCAGATTTTCATGCTTATCACCTTTAAATTTATTTTTATCTCTCAACAGAGCCTTCACATAATAGCCCTTATTTAAGAGATTCCTGCTAAGGTTGGCTCCCAAAAGACCTGTAATTCCTGTTAAAAATACTCTTACCATGATTATATTTCTCTTTTAATTGCTCTTGTCATTAATGGCAGTTTTATCCAAATTGGTGTTAGCTGTAATATTATCCAGCTAATGGGATTAACCATAATTACAGCATCTTTCTTAAATAATCTTTGAATACTATATCTGGCCACTTTTTCCGGATTTAGAAGCGTTAACTTTCCAAGCAGGCCCTGCTTTTCTATCCTCGATTGTATCTCCGGGCTAGTGTTCATCGCACCAGGATTAACTACACTAACAAAAACACTGGTATTTTTAAGTTCCTGAAATAATCCTCTGGAAAATGAATGAATAAATGATTTTGATGCCGGATAAACTGTTTTATATCCTATGGGCGAGAAAGCAGCCATACTCGACACATTTAAAATATAAGATTGTTTTTGTTTCATTAAGTTTGGAAGCAACTGATGAGAAAGAATAGAAGTTGCAACAACATTTATTTGCATTATAGTATTTATATATTCCAGAGGTGCTTCTGTGAATTTTTTTGTACCACCGATACCGGCATTGTTTATGAGAATACTTACTTTAAAGTTATCGTTAATCCATGACGCAAGTTCAATTACATTTTTTGGTTTTGAAAAATCAGTTTCATAATACTGGACTTTAATACGAAAATCGCACACTATTTTTTTTGCAAGTTCAAATAGATTTTGTTTAGGAAGACTTACAAGAATTAAATTTATTTTTCGCCTAGCCAATTCTAAAGCAAATGCTTTTCCTAATCCCCGGCTTGCTCCTGTTACAACAGCATATGCCGACTCACTTTTTTTCTGTTCAAACATGATTTATTTTTCGAACAAAATTATTTTGCTCGCACAATTTATAGTCCGTATTTATATAAACGGACATTTTAGTAATCAGAAGACAAAGAATTAAAAAACAAATACTTATGGGGTTTTGGGGTCTTAGTTTATAAATTAGAACTCCTTTTTTTAAATTCTGAAGGGGTTATTCCGGTAATTTTTTTAAAAACGGTATAAAATGATGTTTTGGAATTAAAGCCGGACTCATAGGCAATACCCAGAATAGATAAATTATCCATTTATTTTTTTAATAGTAACTCTTTGGTTTTTTCAACCCTGTATTTATTAATAAATTGATAAAAGTTTTCATTAAAACCCGTATTAATTACATATGAAAGTTGATGTGGACTAATATTTAACATATCAGACATTTTGATTAGGTTTAATTCGCTATCTAAAAAAAGCTCTTTTTCTACCATAAGTTTTGTTACCAAAGCTTTTATGCCAATTAATTCTTCATCAGAAATGAGCTTTTTTCTTTCGCCGGAAGATGTTTCTGTTTCGTCAATTTCTATTAAATCTTTATATTGCTTGTCGTCCAATGGAAATGTCTCTTTTTGCATAAGCGAATAATAGGCTATTGCATAAATAAAAAAAAGAAAGATAACATTCACAAAAATGCTGAGGTATAGGCCTTGGAAGAAAATGGTGTTAATCACCGCTATTAAACTTATTATCAATATCATAGTAATAATATATTCCAGCCAGTTTAGGTTAACACCCTCTGTACTGGAATAAAACATTTGTATTTTTTTCTGATGCCTTTTTATTTTTATAAATGAAGCGATGGAAAAAATTAAAAGTTGAATAATTATTATTGATGATAATATGATATCGAAAGATGAGGAAGGATTATCCGTCTGATTGTTTTTAAGCAATAAAACGATCAGAAAAGCCAATGGTAATATTAAAAAAGTAATATGTTTTGTGGAGAATTTAAATTTGGGATTTGTAAAATATGTTATACTAATAAAAAATATAATTGGTGTGTAAAACTGGATATTTCGGATAAATAAAATGAAATATTCACTGGGCAGTTTTCCCATGCTCATAAGAGAAATTTCTTCAACCCAAAAAGTTGACCACAATAATAGAAAACCTCCAAACCAATAATTTGCCTTTTTATTAAGCTTCAAAGGATTGGTAAACTTTATAAACGAAAGTAAAATAAGTGAACCATATAAAAGTATAACGATAAAATTGTTAATCCACTCCGTATTCATTTTAATAAAACATTTATTTCGACTTTTTATTACCCATATAAAAAACTAAACTACCTCCATTAATTATTTCATCATGAAGTAAATAGTTTCTGTTTAGCACTTTGCCATTTAGACTTACTTTTTTTACATATACATTTTCAGGCGATTGGTTCTTTGTTTCTATGGAGAAAACTTTTCCATTTTCAAGATTTATATTTGCCGAAACAACCAATGGACTTCCTAAATCATATTTGTCGGAACCAGGGCTTATGGGATAAAAACCCAGTGAACTAAAAATATACCATGCCGACATCTGCCCTGCATCATCATTTCCACACAAACCATCTTCGGTATTCGAATACATGGTTTCCATTATCATGCGAACCCTCTCCTGGGTTTTCCATACATGGCCGGTATAATTGTACAAATATGCAATATGATGACCCGGCTCGTTACCGTGGACATAATTTCCAATAATTCCATCGCGGGTAATATCTTCATTTTCGGCTATATGCTCGTCGGATAATTGCATGGTGAAAAGCGAGTCAAGATGATTTGCAAAACTTTTTTTGCCTCCCATTAACTCAATAAGTTCATCGGGTTTATGCGGAACAAAAAGGCTGTATGTCCATGCATTACCTTCGATAAATCCCGCCTGATGTGTGTTCAGAGTGTTGAAATCTTCTAACCATTTTCCATCAGAAAGTTTTGGTCGCATAAAACCAATTTTTTTGTCATAAAGGTTTTTGAAATTGTTTGATCTTTCTTTAAAAACTTGCTCCGCTTTTTCATCTTCTGTTTGATTTGCCATTTGTGCTATACACCAGTCGTTATAAGAATATTCCAGGGTTTTCGAAACTGATGAGGAGTTTTTATCTTCAGGAACATATCCAAATTCCTTATAATATTTTATGCCATCATAATAACTATTATTGGCTGTGTTTACCACTGCTTCAAGGTATTTTGGATTTTTATCTATTACTCCTTTTACCATCGCATCCGCTAAAGCGGAAACAGAATGATATCCAATCATACACCAGTTTTCATTGGAATAATGCGACCATACGGGCAGCATTTTATGAACGCTCTGGTCGTAATGAGCCATCATAGATTCCATCATATCATGATTCCTCTTTTGCTGAATGATATTGAAAAGAGGATGTAAAGCCCTGAAAGTATCCCAAAGGGAGAAAATTGTATAATTTGTAAAACCCTCTGCCTTGTGAATATTCTGATCGAGTCCTTTATAGAGACTATCCACATCCATATAAACTATGGGGCTTAAAAAACTATGATACAAAGCAGTGTAAAAGGTTTCCTTTTGTTTATTGTTTAAAAATGAGGCATTAATTTTCCCTAACTCATCATTCCAGATTTGCTGACCATCGGCTTTTACTTTCTGGAAATCCCAACCCGGAATTTCTGCTTTTAGATTTTTTAAAGCCCCTGAAGTGGAAGTTGAGGATAGAGCGAATTTTATTTTTATCTGCTCCCCTTCTTCGGTTTTAAACCGGAAATATGCCTTTATTTTGCGGCCTGCCATTTCCGGGAAGTTTTTACTTTCATCGAATTTACGCCAGAAACCTCTGTAAATTGTACTATCATATTTTTCGTGGCCATAATCCACGATGGGCTTTGAAAATGTCATTGCAAAATAAACGGTTTTAGTGCGTGCCCATCCTGCCGTTTGTCGGAAACCGCTAACCAAAGTGTCGTTTTCAACTCTTACAAATGTCCAAACATTTTTGCCATCGTAATTATAAATACCCGACATAAGATCGAGAATAATATTTGCCGAATCGCTTTTGGGAAAAGTATATTGATGAAATCCCACCCTTGTGGTAGAAGTAAGTTCTGCTTTTATACTATAATCATCAAGCATGACGCTATAATAGTCAGGTTGAGCAATTTCGGTATTATGATTAAATCGTGAACGATAACCACTTTCCGGGTTTTCTGCAGTTCCTTTATTTAAGATGAGTTTACCAACAGTAGGCATTATCAGGAAGTCGCCCAAATCGCTATGACCTGTACCACTGAAATGAGTATGGCTAAAGCCGATAATAGTTTTGTCATCATATTGATAACCAGAACAATATCTATATGCTAATGGGTTGTATTTTCCGTCTTTTTCATAAGGCTCCGATTCGGTTTCAGGACTTAACTGCACCATCCCAAAAGGAACACATGCACCGGGAAAAGTATGTCCCATATTTTTTGTGCCTACCAGAGGCTTCACAAAATCAGTATAATTGGATGAATTTTGGGAGTTTATAATACTGACACTAAAAAATAATAATAATATGAAAAACGCTTTTTGCATAATAAATGGCTTTTGAACAAAGATAAATATTTCATTATTAAAACTCCGTTCAAATTTGAAGTGTATGGCTTATCAACTAAAATAACATAATTGAAAAACAAAAAGAAACTGATTGGAAGAAGATTTTTCCAGGCATTAAAAAAGCCCGAATATCAAAAATAATACCCAGGCTTTTCATAATTGCTCTTTATTTTATCTGCATTTAAACTCTACATCAATTTTGTATTTGGCAGACTCTACATTATTTCCTGAAGTAACTTTTTTATATGAATCGCAAGCAGCTGCAGTATCACCACTACCTTCCTGTGCCTGTCCCAATTGGAAATAAATATCTGATTTATCGCCTTCTTTTAACTCTAAAGCCTTATTGGCATTTTCGATTGCTGCTGCAAAATCTTTAGCTTTGTTATTTGCTATAGCCAAATAGAAATAAGTATTATCATTTGGCTCAGAATAATTTAAAGACAGGTTTAAGTATTCTGCTGCTTTTGCTCCATTGTTATTTTGAATTTCCATTGCCCCTTTATTAAACAATTCTGTTGAGGCAAGTTTTTTTGCTTTGTCGGCATATTTTTCTGCTTTAGGCTTTCCGCTGGTCAAACTGATTGTTTTATCAGCATTTTCAAGCATTAAATCCAAATTGTCTTTATCTTTATAAGCAAGGGCTAAACCCATATAAGTTTTATACGAATTTGGATTTATTTCAAGTGCTTTTTGGAATTCGGCTATAGCCAAATCCGGCTTTTCTTTTTTAAGAAGTACCTGTCCGCTGGTAGTATGAATTTTACCAACATACATTATACTTTTCTTTTGCTTGTCGGTATCTCCAAGTTCTTTGGCCAAATCTGCACTTTTGTTTAGTTGTGCTATAGCCTCCTCAAACTTTTTGCCCTTATAAAGCGTCAAACCATTTTTATAGTAAGCATTATTAAGTTGTTTCTGAATATTTCCTTTTAAGGCATCGCCATCAGGACCAACCTTTTTACATATATCCAAAGCACTCTCATAGGAAGTCACAGCATCGGCATAAGCCTTAGAAGTATATTGCTCATTTCCTTGATTATACTTGCTTCCTGCATCGTCAAGTGTTTGGGAAAAGATATTCATACTAAATAATATCGCGCCCAGTAAAATCAAACTCTTTTTTAACATTTTTAAAATTTTTATTGAAATAATATTTGTTTCGGGCGGCGAATATAAATAATATGAGCGTATTCAGCAAAACATCTATGTTAAACATATTTAATTAACAGTATTTTAGCAAAAAAAATCTTGCATGGAATCAGTAAAGAAAAAAATCAGTGAATCTGTAATACTCAGATGGGGAATACTTTTTTTGGTTGGTTTTATCCTTTCGGTTAACTATTATTTTTATGATGCCTTTTCTACTTTAAAGGAACAATTGATGTTGGAATTCGGATTAACAAATACCGATTATGGTTTATTTGTTTCCTTTTATTCAATACCCAATACTTTCCTTTTAATGGCTGTTGTTGGAGGAGTAGTTCTGGACAAGCTTGGGATTCGGCGTACGGGCTTCCTCTTTATATTTTTTATGGCTTTTGGTGCAGTGCTCACTGCTTATGGGGCTTCAAAAATATATTCTTCCGGAGGGCTGGGCTACGGATTTATGAGTTCTTTTTTACCCAATTATTCACCCGAATTGAAAATGATGCTTTTGGGAAGGTTTTTCTATGGCCTTGGGGCCGAAACCAGCATAGTTGTAGTAAGCAAAATACTTGTTAAGTGGTTTAAAGGCAAAGATTTAGCATTAGCCTTTGGGCTGAAAGTTGGCTTTGGCAGGCTGGGAACTTTCGCTGCCCTGAATATTTCTCCTCGCCTTTCAGAAGAAGGCGCCAATTTAAATGTAGCAATATGGTTTGCTGCTGTTTTAGTGTTGATGGGACTTCTGGCATTTATCATTTATATAATGTTCGACATTAAATATGATAGAGAATCAGATTTGGCAGGTGTTGTCAGGGAGAAACAGGAAAGGTTTAAACTATCGGATATTGGAAAAATACTCGGTAATCCGGCCTATATTTATATAGCAATGTTATGTCTTACTTTTTACTCAGCAGTATTTCCTTTCCTTGCTTTTGCCCCCGATTTATTTTTCAATAAATATAATATGACAAGCGTTGAAAGTGGTGAAATAACCTCCATTTTACCATTGGGAACGTTGATATTTACTCCTTTATTCGGCTTTTTGATCGACAAGTATGGAAGAGCCGCAAGCGCTATGTTTTTTGGAGCATTAATATTATTTATTATTCACATTTTATTTGCCTTTACCAATATTGCCCCGGAAATTCCAATGTTAATGCTGGGTATTTCATTTTCTCTGGTACCTGCTGCAATGTGGCCTTCAATGGTTAGGCTTGTTGAAGAAAAACAAATAGGTACAGCCTATGGTTTGATGTATTCCATACAAAACTTAGGACTCTTCTTTTTCCCAATACTTGCAGGCGTGGTTTTGGATTATACAAATCCCGGAGTAATAGAAAATTTAAATTATACACCTACAATTTTGATGTTTGCTACTTTAGGTTTATTGGGATTGCTATTTTCAATCTTGCTTATTAAACACGACAGGAAAAACAAACTGGGAATGGATTTTCCTATGAACAAAAAATAATTGACCATTAGTTTGTAGTATCAGAGCATTAATTACTAAATTTACTCACTAACCAAATTATTAATGTTATGATAATCAAAATTATAGAAGCAATACGAATTGCAGGTACAGCAGTAGGAGTGTTTATTGCCTATTATTATGGCGATACGCCACAGGAAATTTTAAATATAATGTGTCCCTGGGTAGTAGTATCAATTGCAGGAACATCGGGCCTGGAAGGTTTGTTTTTTGGAAGACAAGCAGCCATTGAAAAAGGATATGAACAGGGTAGTAACTACCAAACTCAATCTGCTATAGCATTATTATCAT
>JBFFLX010000126.1:0-10162 GCA_041554435.1 Bacteroidales bacterium | reverse complement strand
CAAACTCGCTCAGGTTGAAAAACTAATACTGGGGCATTTTTCTGCTCGTTTTAAAAGTTTCGAATTATTACTAAACGAGGCTAGAGAAATATTCCCCAACTCCCAAATATCAGTTGAAGGAGATACTTATAACATATTATAGTACAGTCGCCATTCTTCAGTCTCCAGTCGGCAGTCGGCAGTCGTCAGTCGTCAGTCGTCAGTTGGCAATCATCAGTAAATTCAAATTATTTCGGAGATTTCTTTCGTCGGTGGACGGATCCTCCAGACTCCAACGAAATGACAATCTAACAGGCAGGCAATGTAATTATAACCACTAATGACCAATGACCAATGACCAATGACCAATGACCAATGACCAATGACCAATGACCAATCACCAGTCACCAATGTCTTATATCCAATAAATCAGTAAATTATAACCTAAAGTCTCGAAATTATAGCCTTTATATCATCGGCATATTTTTGCGCTTTTTCCATAGTTATGCTTTCGGAATAAATACGCATAATCGGTTCTGTATTTGAAGTACGAAGTTGAACCCAACCATCGGGAAAGTCAATTTTTATACCGTCGATAACTGAAACAGGGAAGTCCTTATATGATGATTTTACGGCTTCAAAGATTTCATTAACGTTTGAATTTTTATCCAACTCAATTTTATTTTTCGACATGAAATAGTTGGGATAGGTTTTACGTAATTCGCTTAGTTTTATTTTTCTTTTTGAAAGATAAGTAAGTAATAATGCCACTCCCACCAATGCATCTCTTCCGGCATGAAGAGTAGGGTAGATGACTCCTCCGTTACCTTCTCCGCCAATAATGGCATTTACTTCTCTCATTTTCTCAACAACATTAACTTCCCCAACTGCTGCAGACGAATATTCGCATCCATATTTTTCTGTAACATCTTTCAATGCTCTTGTTGAAGATAGATTGGAAACTGTGCTTCCGGGTGTGTTTTGTAAAATATAATCGGCAACGGCAACAAGGGTGTATTCCTCGCCAAACATAATTCCGTTTTCCATTACCAATGCAAGTCGGTCAACGTCGGGATCTACTACTATACCCATATCCGCTTTATTTTTAGTTACAGCATTGCACAGATCGATTACATTCTCCGGAAGTGGTTCCGGGTTATGTGGAAATTCACCATTTGGTTCGCAATAAATTTCTGTAACATTTTCTACGCCAAGGGCTTTTAACAGTTTTGGAATTGCAATACCTCCGGTAGAATTTACACCGTCAACAACAATATTGAAACCTGCTTTGGCAATTAAATCCTTATCAACCAAATCCAGTTCGAGTATTTTTTGAATATGGTCGTCTATGGAATTTTCATAAAATGAAATTTTACCCAAATCATCAACATCAGTAAAATTAAAATCCATGCTGTCGGCCAAATCCAATACTTGTTTTCCCAGTTCTGCAGAAATAAATTCTCCCTTTTCATTGAGAAGTTTTAAAGCATTCCATTGCTTAGGATTATGGCTTGCCGTTAAAATAACTCCTCCGTCGGCCTTACGGTTTATCACTTCCATTTCAACAGTTGGAGTTGTTGATAATCCGGTATTTACAACATCAATTCCCATGCCTGAAAGGCTGGCAACCACAAGGTTTTCAACCATTTGCCCTGATATTCTTGCATCTCTGCCAACCACAAAAGTCAGTTTCTCTTTAGTAGAATTTGCTTTTAATATTTGAGCAAAAGCAGAAGTAAATTTTACCACATCTACCGGACTAAGTCCTTCGCCGGGTTTGCCTCCTATGGTTCCTCTGATACCTGAAATTGATTTTATTAATGTCATATTTTATGATGTAAATTTTGTAGTGCAAAAATAGAAAATAGCTGGTGCTTTAGTATTAATTTATTTTAAATTTTGATAGGAACGCGGATGACGCGGATTTGAGCGGATCTACGCTGATCAAAAATATTATTTAAAAGGCATATATAATAGTTTTGCTTTTTATAACAAACAAATCCGTGTGAATCAGTATAGCCCGAGTCGTCCCTGCCTGCGGCAAGCAGGCGGGTTCTATCCCTTTTTTCTAAATTCTTAATACTCCCTCCAGCTCTTAACAATCAAATCCTTGGTTGCATAATGACTTATTGCATAAATAAAAGCACTGGCAAGCCTGGAATTGGTAATCAGTGGTACATTAAAATCAACGGCAGCACGCCTTATGCTATAATCGTTGTTAAGTTCTTCTGATTCAAGGTTTTTGGGGATATTTATAACCAAATCTACCTCGCCATTTTTTATTAAATCGTAAGCATTTGGCGACTGTTTAATATCGGGCCAATAAACCACAGTGGAGTTAATACCATTTTCCTGTAAAAAGTTATGAGTTCCAATGGTTGTGAAAATTTTAAAGCCCATACCCAAAAGAATTTTGGAACTTTCCAGTAGTTCCGCTTTCGATCGGGTTTCCCCGGAAGAAATTAAAACCGCCTTTTTTGGAATACGGTGACCAACTGCCAGCATGGATTTTAAAATCGCCTCATAATAATCATCACCAAGGCATCCAACTTCCCCTGTTGAGGCCATATCAACACCCAAAACAGGATCGGCTTTGCTCAATCGTGAGAACGAAAACTGCGAAGCCTTAACGCCTATATAATCTATGTCGAATAGTGATTTATTTGGCTTTTCAACTTTCTGCCCAAGCATAATGCGAGTGGCATAATCTATAAAGTTAGTTTTTAGCACTTTGCTGACAAAGGGTAAACTTCTGGAAGCACGTAAGTTACATTCTATCACTTTGATGTAATTATCCTTAGCAAGAAACTGTATGTTAAATGGACCGCTAATTTGCAATTCTTCAGCAATTAGGCGACTGATTTTTTTAATCCTTCTGATGGTTTCCACATAAACCTTTTGGGGAGGAAACATTATTGTTGCATCGCCTGAGTGAACTCCTGCAAACTCAATATGTTCAGAAATGGCATAAACAATTATTTCGCCTTTATCGGCAACGGCATCCATTTCAATTTCCTTGGCATTTTCCATGAATTGGGAAACCACAACCGGATATTGTTTGGAAACCTGAGTTGCCAGGTTCAGGAAGTGTTCCAGTTCATCACGATTGGAAACCACGTTCATTGCAGCACCTGAGAGCACGTATGAGGGGCGTATAAGAACCGGGAAGCCTACTTTGTCGGTAAACTTAAAGATGTCGTCCATGCTGCTTAATTCCTGCCATTCCGGCTGGTCGACTCCTATCTCATCCAGCATGCCCGAAAACTTGTGTCTGTTTTCAGCCATATCGATATAATAGGGCTGAGTACCCAAAATCTTAACTCCTAACCTTCCATATCTTACTGCAAGATTGTTTGGTATTTGTCCGCCGGTAGAAATTATCACTCCATGTGGATTTTCCAGTTCAATGATGTCGTAAGTTCTTTCGAGGCTTAATTCTTCAAAATAAAGTCGGTCGCTTAAATCATAATCTGTACTTACAGTTTCCGGATTGTAATTAATCATTACACCTTTATAACCCTGTTTTCTAACAGTTTGCAAGGCATTTACACCCGACCAGTCGAATTCCACACTACTTCCAATACGATAGGCTCCGGAACCTAAAACGATTACCGATTTATCATCATTCTTATATTCAAGATCATGCTCACTACCATGATAAGTCAGGTATAAATAATTGGTTACCGCTGGATGTTCAGCTGCAAGAGTATCTATCTGTTTTACATATGGCAGAATGTTTAGTTTTTTACGTAACTCTCTGATTTTAAGAATTTCTGTGTCATCCTGTCCGAAGGTTTCGTTATCAAAAAATATTCTGGCCAGTTGAAAGTCTGAGAAGCCTTGTTTTTTGGATTTTAATAATAAATCATAGCTAAGATTGTTTACACCTTTCAAAGAACTTAAGTTCTCATATGTATCCTGTATATTTTTTAATTTTTCAAGAAACCAGATATCTATTTTTGTTTTATCGAATATTTCCTGCACCGACCAGCCCTGTCTAAAAGCTTCTGCAATAACAAAAATGCGTTTGTCGGTTGGTTTTGATAATTCGGTTTCTATGTCTTTTACTTCATATTCCTTGTTTCCAAGGAATCCATGCATGCCAAGGCCAATCATTCTCAGGCCTTTTTGAATTACTTCTTCAAAACTTCGGCCAATGGCCATTATTTCGCCAACACTTTTCATGCTGGATCCTATCTCACTGGAAACTCCGATGAACTTTTTCAAATCCCAGCGTGGAATTTTACAAACCATATAGTCGAGAGCAGGCTCAAAATATGCTGTTGTGGTTTTAGTAACGCTGTTTTTAAGTTGATGAAGCCCATAACCCAATCCCAGTTTTGCAGCTATAAATGCAAGAGGATAACCTGTGGCTTTGCTTGCCAATGCGCTTGAGCGCGAAAGGCGGGCATTTACCTCAATAACCCTATAATCCTCCGAATGTGGGTCGAGGGCATATTGAACATTACATTCTCCAACTATGCCGATTGATCTTACGATTTCTATGGAAAGTCTTCTCAGCTTATGATATTCCCTGTTTGAAAGAGTTTGAGATGGAGCAATAACTATACTTTCTCCGGTATGTATACCGAGAGGGTCGAAATTTTCCATATTACAAACGGTAATACAATTATCGAATCTGTCGCGAACTACCTCATATTCAACTTCTTTCCAGCCTTTAAGCGATTCTTCTACCAATATCTGATTGGAATAAGAAAACGCCTTGGAACAGAGTTTTTCCAGTTCGTCTTCATTATCACAAAAACCGCTTCCCTGGCCACCCAGGGTAAAAGCAGCCCTTACAATTAAGGGAAAACCAATCGTTTCAGCTGCTTTCATAGCATCTGCAACTGAGGTTACCGCAATGGACTTTGGTGTATCAATTTTTATTGAATGTAATTTTTCTGCAAACCTTTCCCTGTCTTCGGTTTCCATAATGGCACTCACAGGAGTTCCCAGAACTTGTAATTTATATTTTTCAAATATTCCATTACTGAATAATTCCACTCCGCAGTTTAATGCTGTTTGTCCTCCAAAGGCCAGCATTATTCCATCGGGTTTTTCCTTTTGTATAATCTTCTCAACAAAATATGGTGTAACCGGAAGGAAATATATTTCATCGGCAAACTCCTCTGAAGTTTGAACTGTGGCGATATTCGGATTGATAAGAATTGTTTTTATTCCTTCTTCCTTAAGAGCCTTAAGTGCTTGTGAACCACTATAATCAAATTCACCTGCTTCTCCAATTTTTAATGCTCCCGAGCCTAAAATAAGAACACTTTTTATTTCCTCTCTCAAATTTTCACCCGGTGGATAAACAGTTTGTTTTTTGTGCTTGTAAAGGGAAAAATCGAAGTTTTTATTATTCTTAAATTGCTTTACATTTTCAATGAAATCTTCAAATAGAAATGCAGTATCTGTTGGTCCACTACTTGCTTCCGGATGGAATTGAGTAGTAAAAATTGCCTTGCTTCTGTGCTTTATTCCTTCGTTGCTTCCATCATTTAAATTTATAAAAAACGTTTCCCAGTCGCCGGTAACCGATTCGTTTTCAACGGCATATCCATGATTTTGAGAACTCAAATAGGCATTATTGGTTCCAAATTCCAGTACCGGCTGATTATGACTACGGTGTCCGAATTTAAGTTTGTAGGTTTTTGCTCCTGAAGCCAGGGCTATTAACTGATGCCCCAAGCAAATTCCAAACATGGGTTTGTCATCATCTATGGCTGTTTTTAAATTATTTATTGTAGGCGAACACATAGTAGGGTCGCCGGGTCCGTTGGATATAAAAAGCCCGTCGTATTCCTCTTTGCTGAAATCGTAATCCCATGGCACTCTAATTACAGTTGTGTCGTATTTAAGCAGGTATCTGATAATATTGCTCTTTACACCGCAATCTATCAACAGAATTTTAAGTTTACCATTGCCATATACTTTTTTCTCTTTGGTGCTAACCAAATCCACAAGGTTCATTTTATTAGGATCAACGAAATCTATATCTTCATCGAATACTATTTTTGCCAGCATGCTTCCCTTTTCCCTTATAATTTTTGTAAGCATACGTGTGTCGATACCAAACAAGCCGGGAATATTTTCCGATTTTAACCATTCTCCCAAACTACCTGAGGAATTCCAGTGATGATGTTTCTCGGAGTAATCGCTGATAATGAGAGCGTTAATATGAATATTATCGGATTCAAAATGCTTAAGCATTTGATCTTCCGACTCTTTACCCGGAACGCCATAATTACCAATAGATGGATAAGTAAGTACTAGTATCTGGCCTTTATATGAAGGATCGGTGAGGCTTTCAGGATAGCCCGTCATAGCAGTATTAAAAACAATTTCTCCGCTTATCGCGGTTTCACTTCCAAATGAAAATCCTTCAAATTCCTGACCGTTCTCAAGAATTAATCGTGCTTTTTTGTATTTCGTCATTATTAATATTTAAAAAGTAGGCAAAAAAAAGACGGCTAATAAAGCCGTCAATAATAGAAAATATCTTTTGTCCGGTGGTTTCACCGGATAATAATTGTTGTGGTATTCTAACAGAACTTAGTTTGTTCATATTAGGGTACAAATATAATTACCCCAGCAAAACAATAGCATAACAGATAAATTAATTTGTTAACATTGTATGAACATTAATATTATTACATAAAAAAAAGCCCTTCTTACCGAAGTAGGAAGGACTTAATAATTTGTGTTTGAACCCGATATTTATTTATTTAAACCGTTTTCTTTAACGAAATCGTTAAGAATACCTTCAAGAGTTGGTTCTCCAATTTCTTGAAGATCGTAATAAACTCTTGTGGCTGGTTTATTTATTTTAACTATTCTTTGAAGATCAATAGGAGTACCTATAACAACTGCATCACAATCGGTGCTGTTTATGGTTGTTTCAAGGTCTTTTAATTGTTCTGCGCTATATCCCATTGCAGGAAGTAAAACTCCGATATTAGGATAAATTTTGAAAGTTTCTGCCAATTTGCCAACGGTAAATGGACGAGGATCAACAAGTTCTGCTGCGCCATATTTTTTAGCTGCTACCGTACCTGCACCTAATTTCATTTCACCATGTGTTAAAGTTGGACCATCTTCCACAACCAAAACTCTTTTACCTTTTATTATGTCAGGATTGTCAACTTTGATAGGAGAGGCTGCATCAACAACAATTGCGTTTGGAGCTACTTTCTCAATATTTTCACGTACTGTTTGAATATCTTCAGGAGCAGCTGTGTCCATTTTATTAATGACAGCAACATCAGCCATACGAAGTGTAACTTCACCAGGATAATATTTTAATTCGTGACCCGGACGATGTGGATCCACAACAGTCATATTCAAATCAGGCTTATAAAATGGGAAGTCATTATTTCCACCATCCCATAATACTACATCACATCCATCAGGATCGTTCTCAGCAGCACGAAGAATTGCTTCATAATCAACTCCGGCATAAATAACATTACCTCTAACTACGTGAGGTTCATACTCTTCCATTTCTTCAACAGTACATTTGTGCTTTGCTAAATCTTCAACAGTTGCAAAACGTTGTACTGCCTGTTCCACCAAATCACCATAAGGCATAGGGTGACGAACAGCAACAACTTTCAATCCTTTGGCCATCAAATACTCGATAACTTTACGTGAGGTTTGGCTTTTACCACAACCAGTTCTTACAGCACCAACTGCAATTAAAGGTTTAGTACTTTTTACCATGGTGTCGGCTGGTCCCAATAAATTGAAGTTAGCACCGGCAGCATTTACGATAGCACTAACGGCCATTACTCTATCGTAAGGAACATCGCTATATGAAAATACACAGTCGTCAACATTAAGGTCTTTTATAAGTTTTGGAAGTTCGGCTTCTACATAAATAGGAATTCCGTCAGGATATAAATCACCGGCTAATTCGGTTGGATATTTTCTTCCATCAATGTCAGGAATTTGAGCAGCAGTAAATGCTACAACATTATAATCTTCATTTCCCCGATAATATGTATTGAAGTTATGGAAGTCTCTTCCCGCTGCTCCAATAATAATTACGTTTTTCTTCATTTGTGATAAATATTTATTTAAAAAACTACTTTTATAAAACTCTGCTTCAAAATTAAGATTTTAAGTGAGTACTTTTACTAAAACATCTTTAAATATGGTAATTTAGAACCGTTCAATAGAAACAAAATTTGGTTTTTGACTGAGGTTTTTCATCTGTAAATTGTTTATTCGGATAATAAAACAATATGCTTAATTTTGCAGCCTGAAATTTTTAAAAAATGATTGAAAATACTTTAATCGATTTATTGGTCGAAAGCGTAAAATCTTTATATAATTCTGAACTTCCTTCAAATTTAGCACAAGTGCAGAAAACCCGTGCCGAATTTGAAGGCGACTATACAATAGTAGTTTTTCCGCTTTTGCGGATGTCGAAAAAAAATCCGGAACAAACTGCTAATGAAATAGGAGAATTTCTGAAGAATGCTTCTGAAATAGTAGATGGATTTAATGTGGTTAAAGGATTTTTAAATCTAAGTATATCAGATAGTTATTGGCTGGATTTTTTTAAAAATAACAGAGAAAATACTGCCTTTGGAAAGGAAACCACCAAAGATGAACAAGCCCTGGTAATTGAGTATTCATCACCAAATACAAATAAGCCTTTGCATCTTGGGCATATCAGAAATAACCTTTTGGGCTGGTCGGTTGCCGAGATAAATAAAGCAGCCGGAAAAAATGTGAAGAAAGTAAATCTGGTAAACGACAGAGGAATTCATATTTGTAAGTCGATGGTAGCCTGGCAGAAGTGGGGTGGAGGCCAAAAGCCTCAGGATAATGGAGTTAAAGGCGACAAATTTGTTGGCGATTATTATGTGAAATTCGATCAGGAATATAAAAAGGAAATTGCCACTCTGATTGAAAATGGTGCCGATAAGGAAGATGCCGAAAAAAATGCTCCTGTGCTTGTGGAAGCCAAGCAGATGCTTAAAAAGTGGGAGGAAGGTGATAAAGATGTCAGAGCACTTTGGCAGGAAATGAATCAGTGGGTTTATGATGGTTTCGACATTAGTTATAAACGCATGGGCATCGACTTCGATAAGGTTTATTATGAGTCGGAAACCTATTTGCTGGGAAAAAGTTTGGTTGAAGAGGGTTTGGAAAAAGGAGTTCTCTTCAAAAAAGAAGATGGCTCTGTATGGTGCGATCTTAGTGATGAAGGTCTGGATCAGAAATTATTGCTTCGTGCCGATGGAACCTCTGTATATATGACACAGGATTTGGGAACTGCACAATTAAGATACGATGATTTTAATCCTTCCGATTTGGTGTATGTTGTTGGTAATGAGCAAATTTACCATTTTGATGTGCTCAAAAAAGTTTTGAAAAAACTGGGTCGCTCCTGGGCCGATGCAATACATCACCTGAGTTATGGTATGGTGGAATTGCCACATGGAAAAATGAAATCACGTGAAGGAACTGTTGTTGATGCTGACGACCTTATGGATGCCATGTACGATACTGCCAAAACCACCAGCGAGGAACTTGCAAAATTTGATGATTTCACAGAAGAAGAGTCAGACAAACTTTATAATATATTGAGTTTGGGCGCTTTAAAGTATTTTATTTTAAAAGTTGACCCTAAGAAAACGATGATGTTTAATCCTGAGGAATCAATTGATTTTACAGGAAATACAGGGCCTTTTATACAATATACCCATGCACGTATAAAATCGGTTTTACGTAAGGCAAATGAGGCTGGAATTATTTTGGATTTAAATTTTGAGAATCAGGATTTGGAAGCCAAAGAAAAATCGCTAATTAAGTTGCTTTACGATTATCCGATAATAATTCAGCAGGCAGCCGGAAATTATAGTCCAGCCTTAGTGGCTAACTTTGCCTACGAACTTGCAAAAGAGTATAATCAGTTTTATCATGCATTACCAATGCTTAAGGAAGAAAACGAAAATAAGCGGGCCCTGCGTTTAGCAATTTCTGAATTTACTGCAAACACTATAAAATCGGCATTTAGTCTACTTGGAATAGATGTTCCTGATAGAATGTAAGTAAGTGAGACTATTGTTTCAAAAGCGAAGCGCATTGAAAATAAGCACTTTGATCAACCTTAATTTATTCTTATCCTATCGAAATATTCAAATGTTTGCCTAATCCAAGTTCAATT
>JBFFLX010000125.1:0-10227 GCA_041554435.1 Bacteroidales bacterium | reverse complement strand
GCGGGATTTTGTGGTAGCAGGTATCAAAAAAAATGGAGCATATTTTATTTCGACAGCCTGATTTAAAAATCTAAATTAAGCGGAATAATAGATTTATTTTAGGCTCCGTTAGGAGCCAAATATGGGTAGAATAATGCAAATTTTCAAATATCCCGTCCCATCCGGGACGGAATACATAAACTAATGTTTTCTACCCACATTCAATCCCTAGCGGGATTTTGTGGTAGCAGGTATCAAAAAAAATGGAGCATATTTTATCCATAAGTTTAGGTATAAATTCAAATGAACTGTGAAATACAATTAAATTAGGCTCCGTTAGGAGCCAAATATGGGTAGAATAATCGTTTTGTCCAAACTCCGTCCCGTAAGGGACGGAATAAATGTTGAGGTGTTTTTCCACACAAATGATATCCCTACATGAAAAATCAATAGTTCAACATATTTGACTATTCCAAAAATGTTTTTTAAATTTGAGCAAGAATCAAATCAACTTATTATGGCTAATACTTACACCCAAATCCATATTCAATCTGTATTTACGGTTCAAAATAGGACTTGTATATTAAGAAAAGAGTGGAAAAATGAATTATATCAATACATTACAGGTATCATACAAAATCATGGTCATAAGGTTTTGGCCATAAACGGAATGCCTGATCATATCCATGTGTTTTTTGGAATGAGACCTACTCAGTCGTTATCTAATTTAATGCAAAATATAAAAGGTGATTCCTCCATGTGGATAAATAAAAAAGGATTTATAAAAGGGCATTTTTCATGGCAGGAAGGTTATGGTGGATTTTCATACAGCAAGTCACATATTGATAATGTTATAGATTACATAAGGGATCAGGAAATTCATCATCACAAAAAATCATTCATAGAAGAATACCTAGAATTTCTTGTCAAATTCGAAGTCCCTTATGATGAAAGATATATATTCAAACAAGTAGAATACACAAAAGGAGATTGAATTTTTCTATTAGGCAGTGACAATTTAAGAGCATATTCATATTTATTGATGATGGTTCGTCCCATCCGGGACGAAATACAATAATTAACAGTACCTACTCACATTCAATCCCTAATTGTATTTCTATGGGATATACATCAAAATAAATTGCACATATTTTATTCTATAACCCTGAGTTATAAATTCAAATTAACCGGAATAATAGATTTATTTCAGGCTCCGTTAGGAGCCGTATATGGGTAGAATATTATAAATATTTCAAATATCCCGTCCCATCCGGGACGGAACACATAAACTAATGTTTTCTACCCACATTCAATCCCTAGCGGGATTTTGTGGTAGCAGGTATCAAAAAAAATGGAGCATATTTTATTTCGACAGCCTGATTTAAAAATCTAAATTAAGCGGAATAATAGATTTATTTTAGGCTCCGTTAGGAGCCGTATATGGGTAGAATAATGTAAATTTTCAAATATCCAGTCCCATCCGGGACGGAACACATAAACTTAATGTTTTCTACCCACATTCAATCCCTAGCGGGATTTTGTGGTAAAAGGCACCAAAAAACAATAGATATTAAATACCCTGGAACATTCTCTATATATGATTCATGAGTTGGATTTGCATTAAACAAAAAAAATCCGCTACGAATTAAGGTAGCGGATTCCAAAATTTTAATTATCAATTAGTTCGAGAATGTTCCTGAGAAATTAATTGTTTTCTTATTATAATAACCTTCACATACTACATTAAAACTACCACTCATGCTAGTAGCATTGGCGCTTGTAATTGTTACTGTTCCAGATTTTGACTTGTAAAAATCCCCATCGTGTGATGTTATCAATTCAACAAAACCCGGATTGTCAGGGCCACACTGATATGTTCCTGTAGTAACGTTTTGGCCGTCTCGAGCATAAACACTCATATCAAAACCATAATCGGTTGATGTTTCCTTTGCCCAAAACGAGATATAATTTTCAGGGTCGTAATTGAAGGATGTAACTTCATCAAAGCAAAACGATTGAGATATTTCACCTGTGGCTGTTGCAGAAGCAACACCTGAACAACCTGACGGATCATCATCCTTCTTACAAGTTGTACTCATTAGTATCATTACACCTAGTGAAACGACTACTAAAAACATAAATTTTTTTAATTTCATCTGTTTGATTTTTAATTTTACAATGTAAATGTATTGTCATAACAGAATAAATCCATAAATCAAATGTATTTGCTTAAAGCAATTTATTATTTGCTTTGATTATACAAATATTAGTAAGAGAAAATAAATGTTATTAAACTATTTTACCAGAATATAACATATAATAAAACCACAATAGTCAGAACAGCATAAGCACTAATATTGAAAATTTTATCGGTTACAAAAGTGCTTTTAAAAAGTGGTATTGCTTTTGGGTTATCATCACCTTCGCCAAAGCTTAAGGATACTCCAACAATAATTACAATACTTATTAAAAAAGTATAAAGCATTTGGTCGAGGAATGGCATTTCTAAAGGGAGCAATTTAAAACCTAATGCAATTGGTATTGAGCAAATTACTCCAATTATTGCTGCTTTGGCAGATGTTTTTTTCCAGAAAATGCCCATCAAGAAAACTGCTAGTATTCCGGGACTTACCAGTCCGGTATATTCCTGTATATATTGGAACATCTGAGGTAAGGATCCAAGTTGAGGAGCAACTAAAACTGCTATTATCATTGCTAATAAAACACTCAACCTTCCGGTTTTAACCAAAGCCTTATTATCTGCTTTTGGATTTATATAAGGTTTATAAATATCCATAGTAAAAATAGTAGATGTTGAGTTTAGCATAGATGCTAAGGATGAAACAATCGCCGCCGAAAGTGCTGCAACAACCAAGCCTTTTATACCAGTTGGGATGAATGTGCCTATCAACCAGGGATATGATCTGTCAACTATTAAACTACCATCAGGTTTTGTAAATACATCTTTAACTCCATCAATAACAGCAGTACCTTCTGGTTGGTAGTACATTACATAGGCAACAATACCCGGTATAACAACAATTAAAGGAATTATAAGTTTTAAGAAACTTGCAAAAGCAAGTCCTCTTTGCGCCTCTTTAAGTGATTTTGCTGCTAAAGCTCTCTGAATAATATATTGATTAAATCCCCAATAATATAAATTGGCTACCCATAAACCGCCAACTAATACCGCAATTCCGGGTAAGTTAATAAACTCCGGATTATCCTTTTTTATTATCATATGAAATTTATCTCCGGCAACATCATAAATATGATTGAAACCGTTGAGAATTCCTCCTTCGATGGTTACCTTGTCGAGGGCAATAAAAATAGTTATCAGGCCTCCAACAACAAGCAATATTACCTGAATAACATCAGTCCATGCCACTGCAGATAAGCCTCCCCATAAAGAGTATGCCAATGCAAATAATGCCAATCCATAAATAAAATATTGAGTAGTTGACCCATCTCCAACTCCAATAATAGTATCCAACGACATTGCCCCGAGAAATAATACCGATGTCAGATTCACAAAAATGAAGAGTGCAATCCAAAAAATTGCCAGAATTGTCTTGAGGTTTGTATTAAATCTTTTTTCAATGAACTCAGGGATAGTATACAATCCCTGTTTTATAAAAATAGGTAGTAAATATTTGGCAACTATTAATAAACTAATGGCTGCCATCCATTCGTAACTTGCTATTGCCAAACCCACTGCAAAACCTGAGCCCGACATCCCAATAAATTGTTCTGCAGAGATATTAGCGGCAATTAGTGAAGCACCTATTGCCCACCATGGGAGTTTTTTTCCTGCCAGAAAATAGTCCTTTGCCGTTTTTTCAATACCCTTTTTTGTTCTGGAGGCGTATAGGCCTACTGCTATGATAATCAGAGCATAAAGCCCAAATATGATAGCGTCGATATAAGTAAAATCCTTATTCATATCAAATTATAAATTTAAAGATGTATTGTTGGTAATTATTTGGCATGCAATAATAATTATTTTTTTAGAATTTATTTGAATAAATTAGAAATATTATCAATTACAATATTTCAATTATCATTTTAAAAATCCATTAGATTTGCAAATTATCTAGAAATAAACATGAATATGCATAGAACTTTATTAATAATTTCAGCAATAATATATAGTTTGTTTGTCAATGCTCAGGATACTAAACTTAGTTTCGCGCTAAGGAGCAACGTATCAATCCCTTTTGGTACCTATACCGGAAACGACATTAAGAAAAGTGGTTTTACTCAAACTGGTATTTCATTCGGGAGTGAGTTAAGTTGGCATGTTAATCAAAAAATAGGCATTGTTCTCGATTTTAATCAAACATACCATCCTGTAAGAACAGGTGATTTAGGCGCAGCAATGGTAAATGATGATAATTTTCTATTGGATGTTTATATAAGGTCAGAGTCTTATTCATTGAGTACAACTTTACTGGGAGCTACATATAACATACAGATTAACGAGAAACTAAATGTTAAGCCTAAATTATTAATAGGTGTAATGTATGGTAAAACGCCCTATCAACTATTTTTCCCGAAGTATTATTTATATGGCCCATCATATTTTACTATAACCTCTTCGAGAGATTATCGACTGGCCTTTAAAGGAGGCGCCAATCTGGTTTATGCATTTAACCAATACGTATTTATGGATTTGAATATCGATTTAACTTATTCAAAACTAAAGTTTGGATTTAGAAATTATGAAGGATTTGTGTATAAAGAAAGGGATATATTATTTACTAATATAGGTATTGGTTTGATCTTAAAGGTCTTTTAACTATCCGTTTTCCATTACATTAATAAGGTGATCCTTATTTAATAGTTTAAAGTAGTTATTATTACACTCAATAATACCCGAATCCTTAAAGTTTTTTATAATTCTTATTGAACTTTCTTTTGTCATAGCCGACATATCAGCAATGTCCTGTCGGGAAAGTTCGGTTTCAAATTCATTTGCTTCATAAATCTGTTCCGATAAATACAAAAGTGTAGAAGCCATTCTTCCATTCATATGTTTATGTTCAAAAACTCTAAGTTTATTAAATAAACCTATGTGGCCTTTGTTCAAATATGCAATAAACTTTATGGCAAAAGTGGAATTTTCTAAAATACAATTTTCAAATTGCATCACATCAATAAAAAATGCCTCTGTTTCTTCCAGAGCAGTCAGAGAAAAATGATGACGATAATCGGTATGAAATCCCGGTCCTCCAACTATCTCTCCACTTTTAATTAATCGTATAATTATACTGTGTAGTTCCTTGTCTTCAAGATATACTTTAAGCAAGCCTTTGTTTATAACAATAACGTGCGTTAAGGGTGCTCCCTGCTTAAATATTGTTTCTCCTTTTGCGAAGTTTACAGGAAATTTTATCTCCTCAATTTTCTTTAATTGTTCTGGTTCAAGATATCTTAAAACGTTAGTAAACATATACTGTTTTATGTAAATATTTAATTATTAATGTTTAAGAAGAAGTACTAATTTTTTTTCGTATATTTCTCAATACAAACATAGCAAATATTATCTCACTACCATAATTTATATTAAAAAATATTGAGATATATCAATATTAAATCATTTTAGTTAATTTTTGAGAAGCAATTATATCAGTTGTGTTATTTGTAAAGAGACTTGACTAATTGTTATTTTTGAACATAATAAAATTTGTAATTTTTAACATTTAGTTTAATTAAACCATTAGTAATCATGAAAAGAAATTATTTTAGTTATTTCCTACTTGCAATAGTATTTGTTATGGGAATGATGGTATCATGTACCAAAGAGGGTCCTGCAGGTCCAGCTGGTGCAGATGGTACAAACGGAGCAGATGGATCAGACGGAAAAGACGGCGTTGATGGAAACGTTTCTTGTTTAGTGTGTCATACTGCCGTTAATATGGGAGATATTCACGCTGCTTTTGATCAAACGAAACACGCCATCGGAACTTCATTCAGTTATGCAGGTACAAGATCAAGTTGTGCTCGCTGTCACTCACATGATGGATTCGTAGAATTTGCAAGAACAGGTTCTCAAATCGCTCCTGAAGTAGGTGCTCCACTAGAGTGTCAAACTTGCCATGGAGATCACAGCAGTTTAGAAGATGGTATTGGCGCTCCAATGCGCAGCGTTGCTAGCCCAGTTGCGTCTGTTGCTTTTGAAGGCGTTACTTATGAGCATGGTATGGGTAATACCTGTGCTACTTGTCACCAGGCAAGAAGAGGTTCAGCTAGTTACGACAATAAAACAGAAGATGCTACTTATAGCAGAACATTCACAGGTGATGATATTGCTGTATATCAGGCACATGGTGCTATAGGACCTAATGGAACTATGGAATTAGTAGGTGATACTTTATTTGTTACTTTCGATGTTCCTACAACCCATGTTTATACTAGTAGTACTCATGCTGGACCACACCACGGTCCTCAGGCAAATATTTTTGCTGCTGATATTGGAACTGTAGCTGGTGCTCCATTTGACAGAGATCACCATACAGATTGTGCTGGCTGTCACTTATCAAAAGAAGAAGGTTCAGGCCACACATTTGCACCAGATATAGCTATGTGTAATGATTGTCACGGTGATGCTCTAGATATTGAAGCAGAGATGGCAGCTATAGCTGACAGAATGCATGCTGTTGAGCTTGCTCTTGAAGACATAGGTGCTATTCATGTTGCAGAAGACGGTGTTCATCCAATGTATGCTTCTCTTCCAAGAGAAGAGTGGAATGCTTTCTGGAACTATATGTGTTTATGGGAAGACAAGAGTCATGGACTACATAATTTTAATTATGCAAAACAATTATTAACTCAAGCTGAAACAGCATTAGGGTTATAATCAGCATATTTTAATATAAAAAAAATCGGATATATCCACTTTTGTGGTATATCCGATTTTTTTATTGATTTGGAATTAGTATTAGCAAAAGCAGATTGATAAAATACAATAAAAAAAAGGCTCTCAATATTGAGAGCCTTTTTTTTATCCTTTGGTGGAAATTTGTTCTAGTTTTTCTTTATCCAAAACCTTTAAATTCCCATTTTCATATTCCAGCAAACCTTCTTCCTGAAACGACTTTAATATTTTCTTGGTTGAATCTCGGCTTATACCCGTTAACTCAGCAATATCGGAAATGCTAAGTTTTAAATTTTGTGAGCCAACACAAAAGATATCTCTGTTTATTGTATTAATTGTTTCAGCAAGCTTACCCGTATTTTGCTTGGTAGCCATGCTATGTAGTTTCTGAACTATGCTCAATAAAAAGGAATTAATGTTTTTAAAATACTCGAACGAAAACTTTGCATTTGTTTCAAGTATTTCCAGTATGGTCTTTTCCTCAATAAAACATAACTGACAATCGCCCATTGCTTTTAATGAAAAATGATATTTATGGTCAGTAAAAATACCGGGAGAAATGAAAAACTCACAAGGGCGGATAATCTTAACAGTTAAGTCGTTATGTTTACTATCTTCCAGGTAGAGTTTGGCAAATCCTGATTTTAAGTAAATAACATGGCTGCTTTCCGTGCCGGTTTTTTGAATTAATTCACCATCAAAAAAATGTACAACACTTTTGTTGCAACTCATCATAGCCTTCTGTGATTCAGAAAGATACTTAACAAGATATGAAGCGTTGTTACAATGTTGACAATCGATGAAATGTGCTTTTTTTGCTTCCACTATTTTTTTCACAAATATAAATTATTTTAAATACCTAAAATATGAGATTATTTATGACATTTGTAAAACATACTTTTTCTAAACCATATAGAATGAAAAAATTATTAATTTCATTTATTATTGTTGGCATTTCAACTTTAATTATCAGTTACCTCTTTATTAATAAGGAGGAGGAAAATACTAAATTCTTTCCAAACGATTGGTTTTATAAGCAAAGATCATATCCATACAAAAGTATAAATCATTCTCAGTATCTGGAAGCCACAAAACAGGCGAAAGAAATGCATTCTGAAAAATCCAATAGCATAGTGGGATGGGAGTTTGCAGGTCCGGTTAATATAGAAGGAAGAATTACAGATATTGAATTGCAGCCGGGTAATTCTCAAACTATATATATCGGAACAGCAGTTGGGGGAGTTTTTAAAAGTACAAATTCAGCAAATAGTTGGGAGCCAATATTCGATTCAGAAGCCAGTTTATCAATAGGAGATATTGCAATTTCCGAATCTAATCCTAATATTGTTTATGTTGGTACAGGGGAGGCTAATGCCGGTGGCGGATCATTGGCTTATGACGGAACCGGTGTTTATAAAAGTAATGATGCTGGAGATAACTGGGATCTAATCGGATTAGAGAATAGTGGTTCAATCGGAAGAATGGTTGTTCATCCACAAAATCCTGATATATTGTACGTTGCTGCCATGGGGCGTTTATTTTCCGATGGCTCTCAGGGAGGAGTTTTTAAAACAGAAGATGGAGGTGTTAGCTGGGAGCAAAAACTTTTTATTTCAGATTCAACAGGAGCAATCGATATTGTTTTAAATCCCAATAACCCCAATATTGTTTATGCAGCTATGTGGGAGAGAGTGAGGCGCCCAGAGAGGAGAAGTTATGGAGGACCAACTTCCGGAATTTATAAATCATTGGATGGGGGAGAAACCTGGACCGAGTTAACAAACGGATTGCCCCAGCAAGCATCGGAAAAGGGTAGGATAGGAATAGATCTCTCACTATCTAACCCTGATATCTTATATGCTGTTTATGCAGATAGTATTGGTTATTTTCAGGGAATGTATAAAACTCTAAATGCAGGTGATTCGTGGATTAATGCTGGCAATGGTATCGATCCGGATGCCTATGCTTCTTATGGCTGGTGGTTCGGTAGGGTAAAAGTTGACCCAACAAGTTATAATACAGCCTATTTAATAGGTTTCTATCCTTATAAAACTACCAACGGAGGAAGTAGCTGGAACAATATAGCAACATGGACTGTTCATGTTGATCAGCATGCTATGGCCATCGATCCTTTGGAAAATAATAAAGTATATCTGGGAAATGACGGTGGATTTTATAGTTCGATTAATGGAGGCAACTCATGGATTTGGAATGAAAACTTACCCATTACACAATTTTATACTTGTGAAGTGGATGAACAAAATCCAGAAAGACTTTATGGTGGAACTCAGGATAATGGAACAAACCGAACACTTACGGGTGATTTTGATGATTGGGAAAATATTTATGGTGGAGATGGATTTAGAGTTCTGGTTAATCCAGCTGACAACAATTATGTATATGCTGAATATCAGTATGGAGGCTTGGGAAGATCTACCAATGGTGGTTTTTCATTTAGTTCAGCAACCAATGGTATAAGCGGGAGCAACCGCTTCAATTGGAATAGCCCCTTGGTATTCGATCCTCAGGATCCTGCTACATTGTATTTTGGGAGTCAAAAACTTTATAAATCAACTAATAATGCTGCTTCGTGGACTGCCATTAGTGGGGATTTAACCAAAGGACAAGGGAATGGAAATATTGTTTTTAATACCTTAAGTTGCATATCAGTTTCACCATTGGATCAGAACTATATTTATACCGGAAGTGATGATGGCAGTGTATACTTTACTCCCGATGGCGGACTTACATGGAATAATATTTCAGAAGATATTCCTGAAAGATGGATAACTTCTGTCGCTGCCGATCCTTTTGATAAAACCAAAGTTTACGTAACTTTAAGTGGTTATCGCTGGGATGATTATATCCCCCATATTTTAATGTCGGAAGATAATGGAGATACCTGGATAGATATCTCGGCAAATCTGCCTGAAGCGCCTATAAATGAAGTTGTTGCAGATCCCGATAAACCCGGGTACCTTTATGTTGCCACTGATATGGGGGTTTATTATACTTCCACTCAGGGAGAAACCTGGGATATTACCAGTAGCGGAATGCCTGTAATTGTTGTTAATGATTTAAGATTGCATAATCCTTCAAGAGAATTAATTGCAGCAACTTATGGCAGAGGTATGTATAAACTTAATTTATCGATACTTCTAAACACGGATGATAAGCAGATGAATAATTCGGAAATAGTTAAGTGTTACCCAAATCCCTTCACATCAAATTTAAATATCCATATAGACAAAGAAAATTTTGAAACTGTTTTAGTAGAAATTACTAATGCCAAAGGGCAAACAGTTAAATCTTTCAAGCAAATATCAACTAATAAACTAATATGGGATGGGTGTAATGAAAATGGTGTTCAG
>JBFFLX010000124.1:0-10333 GCA_041554435.1 Bacteroidales bacterium | reverse complement strand
GAAGAACTAAGTTCAATAACCGGAATAATTAATCAGATAATTTTTTTCCATGCAGAAGAAGCAAATATTGAAGCCGACAGTTTAATAAACATAAACATTAAGTTCAAGGTTCCGGCAGGAATGATGGATTTTACAAAATACGATACTATTATAGCTTATGGCGAAAATATTGCCAGACAGCACTATAATGAACTTAAAGCTCTTGCTGATTCATTAAATGCTATTGAGCCAAGAACAATTAAAGAGCACAATACCAAACCACTTGTTTCCATCGATATTGTTGATGTAATTTATAAGGGTAATAAAAAGTTATCGGATGATTATCTGGACAATTATTTTGATGAATTTCGTAATACCAGAGTAAATTTAGATGAACTGGGAACCGTTATTACAAGTGCTTATGGAACTAAGTTTTATAAATATATATCCTACAAACTTGAACCCAGAGAGGATGGAAAGGCTAATCTTATTATTGAACTCGAAGAAGGTTCCCCTGGTTATATATCAGCATCTATTCACTATGATGTTGATTATCTGGGTAGTATAAAAGTAAATGGCATTTTTAGAAATATCTTTGGTAACAGGAGTAAATTATTTAGTGAATTAGTTTTGGGTACTAACCCAAGGTTTAGGTCTTTATACTTAATTTCCAATGGTGTTAAACCAGGATTTGGTATTGAGGTTGATATGTATAATTTTAGTTTTGACACTTATGACAATAACATTAAGCAAACAGGTATTAATATAAGTAATATTAAATCGTCGGCATTTGTAACTTCTATTTTATCAAGCCAGTACAGTGTGAGGTTGGGTTTTGAATATGAATATTTTAGGTTTAAACAAACTGTTGTAGTTGATTCATTAAACTTGCTTTTTGAAGATTTTAACAGTTATGGAAATGCATTTATTGTATTTAAAGCCGACTCCAGAAACAAACCATATTTTGCAACAAATGGTTTTATTGGAGAGTTCAAGGCTCTTTATGCGCTGACATTATCCAAAGGATGGTCAAAATCAATATTTACCAACTCCTTTGTTATGTACCTTAAACTTAATAATAATGTCCCAATCTCTAATAAACTAACTTTTAAACCCGGAATTTTTGCAGGCTGGACACTCCGACAGAACCGACCTCCAATACAACACTGGTTTGGAGCAGGTGGTTTAAACGACATTAACTATATAAGCACCTTTGTACCTTTTACAGGTGTTGCCTTTGTACAGAAGTTAGGATTATACTCAGCCATTGCCAGAATAAATTTACAGTATAATGTTTACAAAAAAATATATCTAACTTTCAGGTCAGATTTAGGAGCAGTAGAAGAAACTTTGGAAGACATTTTCGACACTAAGAACAGCATGATTGGATATGGTGTTACAGCCTCATATAATAGTTTTATAGGCCCAGTAGAATTTTCCGTTATGGGTTCAAATATAAATCCATCGCCATCATTTTTTGTGAATATTGGATATAGTTTTTAACAGCCATTATACTTATTGGCCTGATAATTCAAAATGAGGACGATCATCAAACGACTGATCCTTCAGTATGATACCATCTCCATCCCAATTACCGCCCCAGCGCAACTTATAAGTTATTTTTTGCTGCTCAAATAATATTTCAGAAACGGCATGGATAATTCCTGCCAAATATGATAAATGTTCCTTATCCCAACTCGCTTTTTTGTTATAATAGGCATAAATATCAACTGCCAATGATGGCGAATAATTATGCTTACTCATTTTATTTACTCCGTCCAGTTTTGATTTACCCTCTTCAAAGTATTGCATTTGCTTTTCAATACTACGGTAACCTTCAGCAATTCCAAAATCCACATCTGAAATTTTAATTGCCTCATTCATAATAAGTTGCAGGTCTTCATGACAGGTTTTTAATTGTGTTTTGCTTTTTCTTCCGAATCTAAACATAGTATCAAGTCATTATAAGTATGCTGCTAATCAATGATATTAACAGCATTAATTGAATATTTTAAAAAATTATTTTGATATAAGATTCATCTTAAACTTTGAAGCCAAATCTTTATCAAAACAGAGATAAATAATTGATGCCATTGCTCTTAACTCGGAAATCTCAGGCCCGCTTAGCTTATTTTGGAAAACTCTTTTTAATTCTGTATTTGGTTTTTCGAGCAAATAAAACAAAGGGAGCCGGGAAAATAATTTGAACTGCAAAGGTTTAAATTCTCTTACCAAAAGCAAAACTTTAGTTTGAAATTCCAATGGCTTCATGCTATCGTATTTTTTGCAAATACTTACGATACTATCGGCAGAAGTCCTGGCAAGATCACCAACAGTTTTAATCCCTTCCCTATCCAAATTAGATCTCCAAAAAGTATTAACACCTTTTATTTTAATGATATCAGTATCTTTCAGTCGGTTCAAAACCATTTGACTATCAGTACCTACCGACCAATTTTGTGAAGAAGGCAAATTTGGCACTTTATCACCATACTTATAATCCACCTCCAGTTCCCAGTCTTCGTCACTGGGATATCTTTCAGAATTAAGCAAAATAGATTCATCCTCATCAGTTAAGTCAGCAAGGTTTTGCTTTCCAAATTTTACTTTGAGTTTGTCCATTTGCATACCGGCTTGTTTTCCGGTAGAATTGGCAACCTCAAAGGCGAACTTAAGTTCGCCATGAAGTTGCAATATCAATTCATTAACATCAAAATTACTTAATGTGCTCATGAAATAGTTTTGAAATTAATTTCCACCTCACCGTAAACATTAGCTTTAACCTGCGATGTTTGCGGATCTTTATCTGTAGGAGGTTTTACAAAGAAGTGTACATTTCTGAGTTCCGTGGGACGCGACAAACCTACAAATCCGGGAAATTTTCTTTTTACAAAAATTCTTGGAATATTAAGATTAGTTTCGCCACCGCCTGTATCGTCAGGAGTTTCCTCTTCATCATCCTCCACCTGGAGAATCTGGAAATTCAGTTTTGCATTTATTTTCCCCGCATCAACAACTACCTTGGTTGCCCCTCTGGAAAATACTTTACTGAGAAGTTCATATTGCTTGGCTCCAAGTATATTCTTTAAAGCAGTATAAATTGCAATTACGTCTTCTTCTGAAAGTTCCTTTCCCTTTGGCTTATAGCCTGTAAGTGCCTCTATTGGAGGGTTTTCTGCCACACCATCTTTTGGCTTAGCTTTTGTATAACTAGCCCCCTTTTTTATAAGTGTATCACCCTCTTTGTCAGGAAAAAGTTTAATCATTTCTGAACTTAAGGTATCATCATCAATAACCATATCGGTAAAGACTTCCAATTCCTGCGACAGCAGTTCATTTAACTGTTGCCAGTCTTCTTCCTGCCTCATAGTTGTTGTAATAACAGCCTCAAAAGTGTCGGAAATTAATTTTGAAACAAAATCTGAGAAACCCAGTTCAACCGGACTACTTATTGTATCAGCCATAATGCATTATTCGTTAAGAGGTAAATAATCGGTTTTGAAGTTAATTCTTACCAAACCGAAAATATTAACCCTGCTTCCCGATTTGTCCCTGTCAACTTTTTCAGCAGTACTAACACTAACACTACTATAAGAAGTTGATGCAGAGGCTTTACACCAAAGAGAAACAAATCCACCTGTTTTCGCTTTTGCTTTGAAAGCAAAGTTTTTACGGTTGTATTGTTTAGCTTTAGCTTGATAAAATGAAGATCCGTAAGTTGAAAATGTAAGACGTGTTTCTATTAAACCGTCTTCCACTACCAAACGTAAGATGCCTTGTTTTACCATCTCTTTCAGTAGATCGTATTTGTTAGCTGCCAATCGCTTTGCTACGGCTTCTAATATTGCATCATATTTAGCCTGATCAATATTCCCATTGGCAGGCACTACACTTTCGTTAGCAGTTCCCTCCAGCCCTTCTATTACCAAAGCATCCTTTAGTTTTTTAACCTCGTTATTACTTGCTGCTGTTGATAAAGTAGCGGTAGGTTTTAACTTGGTGGCATCTTCACTATCACCACTCGCATCGGCAGGAGGCAGAATTCTTGATAAGAATTGCATAATCTCATCACCACCAATGTCATCATTAGTATCGTTAACATATTGAGTTATCGATTTGCTTACTTCCTTTATTAAGGAAATATAAGCTTCTGTTTGACGTATGTTGGAAGACACTAAAGCGTCAAATACGTCTGTTACCAATTTTGTTGTAAATTCCGGAAATCCTATTTCCGACAGGCGACTAGCCTGATTTACAGCGTCTGATGTTGCCATAATCTTGTTGTTTTGTTTGTTTATAAAAAGGTTTGGATTACAAATGTAAGTAATAAATTTTCAAATAGCAAGAAAAATGTTTGCATATATACTTACAAATCAGCGCTATAGCAATTACAGCAAGACTTTGAGGGATGTTTTATTTTTTTACTAAGAAAAATAATAATTCGGTTAGTTGAAATTAATGAGTCCATAAATAGTTAACAGTTTAATTCTCCTTCTTACCTCTTTCTGAGAGCCATTTATCGAAATAACTAAGCCCAATTCCAAGCACAATCCATACCGCTAATAAAATTAATAGTGAAGTCCACTACAACTCTTCTTCCCTGATCATAGGTCGTATAATTTCATTTATCAGCAAGATTATCAATCCCAGGGCTATTCCGTTAATTATAAATTGTTTGGAGGGTTTTTTTTGGTTTATTCATCTTGTGCTAATTAATTTATTTATAAATCAATTCTATCTCTGAAAGTTCCTTTCCAATATCATGTATTCCTTTAATTATCTTTTCAGTTTGATGAATAGATGGCTTTTTACTTCCCTGAATATACTGTGATAATAAAGTAGGATTCATATGAATTCTTTCTGCCAAAAATTTTGAATTTAAAACTCTAAAATACTGAAAGAAATGCTTAAAGTCGATTTCATAATTTATAAATTCCTTTTTCAGTTCCACATCTTCATTTTTATAATATAACTGTGCAGCTTCAAATGAATTATTCATTAATTCAGGGACTGTTTTCGCAGTTGTATATATTGGCAAATCTTCAGCAAATGCTGAAAAACCTGTATCGGTTTTCTCAACTATCATTTTTAATTTACTTACCTGAGTCTTTTTCATTCCAATTTAATTTATTCCGGCATCTTTAAGCAGTTTTACAAAAGTAAATAATTATTTACCTAAAGTCAATTATTATTTACCTTTAATTAATAATTTCTGTTTAAAACCTTACTGACATTATCAGGATTAGGCTTTGTGAGTTATTTACAATACAAACTTAATATATATTTTTCATTGTTATTAATAAAACAATTAAATTTGCGCCATCAAAAATTTTGGATGTTTAAATTTAAAATGTAGTCGGTGAGGTAAATAAGTTTTTGGCGTTCTGCCAATTGCTTATTATTTCTTTTTATTCTCAAACAAATTCTTGTTTGGGGTTTTTCTATTATTTTTATTAATCATGAAACATACTTAAAAGAAATGTGTGTTTCAAAAAAATTTAAACATCATGAGTAGTGAAGTAAAATCGATACACGAATTCGATATTAATATAATTTGCGAATATTATTCAAATTTCGACCGCCAGGGACCCGGAAGCGAAGAAGTAACGTTGAAAGCACTTAGTTTTATTGACAATTTAAATGAAAACTCAAAAATTGTCGATCTGGGTTGCGGCACAGGCGGACAAACAATGATACTTGGTAAAAACACTCCCGGCACAATTACCGGATTCGATATTTTTCCAACATTCATAAACCTTTTTAACGAAAATGCTAAAAAACACAATCTTCAGCATAAAGTAAAGGGTGAGATTGGCAGCATGGACAATCTTGGTTTTAAAGATGAAGAACTGGATTTGATATGGAGTGAGGGAGCCATTTACAATATTGGTTTTGAAAGAGGCCTCAGAGAATGGAGAAAATTCCTGAAGCCCGGAGGCTATGTTGCAGTCAGCGAAGCAAGTTGGTTTACCGAAACACGTCCTGCCGAAATTGAAGATTTCTGGAATGATGCCTATCCGGAAATTGACACTATACCAAATAAAGTACTACAAATGCAAAAGGCGGGTTATGTTCCCGTGGCGGCATTTATACTTCCGGAAAATTGCTGGACAGAAAATTTCTTTGAACCACAGATAAACGTTCAAAAGGAATACCTTTCAAAACACAAAGGCAATACTCCAATTGAAGGATTCATTAAAAACCAGCAACATGAACTGGTTTTATACAATAAGTATAAGCAGTATTATGGTTATGTTTTTTATGTGGGGAGGAAAATCTAGTTTATAAAAAAGGCTTGTGGGTATAAATCCACAAGCCTTTTTTTTCATTTTACAAATTTCAATTAGTTAAGTTCTATAATAAACTCTTTTTCATCGGTTCTAACTTTTTTAAGATTTACCAGCCAATCGCCTTTGTCATCTCGGTAACCGAGAGGCAGTAAGGCATCACTTTTCAAACCATATTTATCGAGTTCCAAAAGTTTATTTAGCTTGGCATTATCAAAGCCTTCCATGGGAGTTGCATCAACTTTTTGTTCTGCTGCAGCTACCATTGCTAAGCCAAGTGCGATATAAGCCTGCTTTGAAGCATGTACACTATGCCATTGGGTTCCCAATGGTTCGTATGCACCCCATAGCATTGTTTTATAATTATCCATTGCGTCTGCCGGCAATCCTCTTTCTTTTACGGTTTTTGAGAAAACATCCCCTATTTTTTCAGATGAATACCCATCCCATGATGCAAATACAAGCAAATGTGAACAGTCGGTTATCTGACTCTGTCCATAGGCGATGTCTTTAATTTTCTCTAAAAGTTGTTTGTTAGTGATGACAAAAACTCTGTATGGTTGAAGTCCTGATGACGAAGGAGCAAGCCTGGCAGCTTCCAATATATAGTCTAGTTTATCCTTAGGAATGGATTTCCCATTCATTTTTTTAGTGGCATATCGCCATTTTAAATCTTCTATTAAACTCATTTTTTAATATTACTTATTTTTTCCACCTTTGCATCCGCTACGGTGGACGCGAAGAGAGTGGTTGATTCCCCCGACCCTCCGGGCCGGAATTAAATACATTATTCTTTATGACACCCCTTGAACTCAATTTTTGGGGTTGTTCATTTTTTCGACAAAAATATCTATATTTGCTATACAAAAGTAAGTACTATACCAAAGTATAGTTGATTTGCTCAATTTTTAAAATATATTAGCTGTCGGTAAAAAAATAATTTATGAGTTTATCAGATGTAAAAAAGCCTGAAGAAAAACCACCCTGCACCAAAATCATACAACCTGTTCAGGATGCATTATACGTTTTGAGCGGCAAATGGAAACTCCCCATAATCATCTCATTATCATACGGCAACAAACGCTTTAGCGAGATGGCCAGGGAAATACCAAAAATTACCGACCGCATGCTATCCAAAGAACTACGCGAACTGGAATTAAACAAACTTGTAAAACGCAATGTTTATGATTCGGTTCCCGTGGTGGTGGAATATGAATTAACCGAATACGGAAAAACATTAAATCCTGCCATAGAGGAACTTTATAAATGGGGTGTGGAGCATCGGAAGAAGATTTCGGGGGTGGGGTGAAAATTGAATCCATTTGATTAAGATTAACTTAAAGGCAACTTTGGTGTATCAATAGTTGTTAACGGTTAGTATAAGAGCAGTAGCGGATTCAAACGTAGCTACTTTCGGATAACAAGATACTTAATTAAAAGCAAAACGGTTTGAATTAAGACCCAAACCGCTATTGCTTTTATACATTGTTAGCTACTGTTTTTATTTTGAATAAGCACCCGAAGAATATGTCAATTCATAACTATGCGTGTAGATTTCAAAAACAATTCCGAATGGATCTTCTACATATACCATTTTATATGGTTTCTCATTTGGATAATATTCTCTTATTGGCATTCTCTGTTTACCACCAGCCTCAACTATTTTTTTAGTAAGATTTTCGATATCTGGGTCTTGAACACAAAAGTGAAAAAGCCCTGTGTTAAAAGGGTTAAACTCAGGTGCTTCTTTTTTTCCGTGAGGGAACGAAAAAAGCTCAATTCCAATTCCGTCAGAAGTTGACATATGAGCGATTTCAAACTCTTCCCAATTATCCCCAAAGACATCAATACACATTTGTCCAATTGCTGTATCACTTTCTTTTTTTACTGAAGATGGTTTCATAATTACGTACCATCCCATAATTTCTTTATAGAACTTTACGGCTTTGTGAATATTGGGTACGGTAATTCCAATATGTGAAAAAGCTTTGGGATAATTATTATTATTATTATTCATGATTATATTTTTAAAATTACTATTCAATAATAGTTACTAAATCTTCTGTGCTTTTTCTAACCTTTACAAGATTTACCAACCAATCGTTATTGGTATCTCTGTAACCAATGGGTAGCATTACTGCACTACGCAAACCTTTTGCTCTCAAGTCTAATATTTCATCTAACTTATCAGCGTCAAAACCTTCTAAAGGTGTTGCATCTACGCCTTCGTAGGCAGCAGCTGTAATAGCTTGTGAAAATGCAATGTATGCTTGTCTGGCAGCATGATTAAAGTTTACTTCTGCATCTTGTTGCGGATACATTTGTAATAACTTTTGACGGTAGTTTTCCCAACCTTCATTTTTGAATCCTCTAATCTCGTTTGTTAAATCGAACATATAGTTAATTCTATCTTCTGTATAGGTGTCCCAAGCAGCAAAAACGAGTAGGTGAGAGCAGTCGGTTATTACAGATTGATTCCAAGCTATTGGTCTAATTTGTTCTTTAACCTCTTGATTTGTTACTACAATTATTTCAAAAGGTTGTAGACCACTTGATGTTGGAGCTAAACGTGCAGCCTCAATAATATTGTCAATTTTATCTTGAGATACTTTTTCTTTATTCATTGCTTTTGCAGCATATCTCCATTTTAATTTTTCTAAT
Source organism: Bacteroidales bacterium (assembly GCA_041554435.1). Taxonomy (GTDB): domain Bacteria; phylum Bacteroidota; class Bacteroidia; order Bacteroidales; family F082; genus BM524. The sequence goes on along the minus strand of JBFFLX010000124.1, from coordinate 1,406 downwards.
AATTCCATTTTTTTAATTTTTTATTTATTGCTATTTTTTTTCTTTGATATTAAATATTTAAGTGCTCCTGTTGACCACAAAGCCCAGATAATTAAAACTGGTTGAAAAGCCAATCTTATTAACCTTTGCTTATCTGTATTTAAGCCAAAAGAATCTATTTCATTTACATATTGATTGATATTTCCAGGGAAAATGAGGATATAGAATATTGCCAATACAATACCTGTTTTAATTTTTAATCTACCTCCGTAAATCATTAGTACTCCGAAAATAATTTCTACTACACCAGACGCTAACACTATAAAATCCATAAACACTTCATCTGTTGTGATCCAAGTGGGAACTTGTGCCTGAAATTCTGTCCTAAGGAACGTTAGATGTCCTATTCCTGCATAGAGCATAAAAGCACCTAACACAATTCTCAATATGTTTTGAATGGTACTTGTTTTATTGAATTTTTTTTTCATAAGGTTTAATTTTTGAGTAGGTTTTCCTTTTGCAAGTAAGTTGATACTAGCAGATGTAATTATTGTTTTTGTTGAATTTGAATTTGCCAGGTTGATCATAGCTTGTGCAATATCTTCAGCTTCTGTAATTCTATACTTCTTTAATCTTCCGAAGAATAAAGGTTGTAGCAGTTTAATTAAAACCAACCCTATTTTTTCTCCAATACGTTTCTCTTGTCTGTCACCACCAATGATAGATGGCTGTAAAATGTGTGTCTTTTCAATTTTTTCTGAAAGAACAGCTTGTTCCATTTCACCTTTTGTTTTGCTATAAAAAATAGAGCTTTTTGCATTTGCGCCTAATGAAGAAATGACTAAAAACGCAGGTATTCCATTTGCCTTTGCAAGTTTTGCGGCAGTAACCGGAATTCCAAAATCTATCTTTTTGTATAGTTGTTTGTCTGGTGTTTTCTTGGCTGTTGTACCAATGCAACAGTATACTTCATCTGCAGTGAAATCCTTCTTAAAGCTATCTAACTCTAAAATATCACCAACAAACTGTTTTACTTTTGATGGCAGCCCATCAATTTCTTTTCTGGAAAACAATTTGATTGTTTTATACCTATCATCATTTAGTAGTTTTTCTAAAAGTATAGAGCCTGTTAAACCAGTCGCACCTAATATAATTGCTGTTTTTTTCATTTTTAGAGTTTTATGCTGTCCCAAGCTGTTAGAAATGCTTCTTCGGTATTTGCTTTGGTTAATTGAAATTGACCTAGTTTTTGAGCCATCATTAAACTTGATATGGGATTTATCGAATAGGCATATAATATATAATCTGAAATGGGCTTAATAACTCCTTCATCCTTTCCACGTTTCCATAGATCGAGTAGAGGTTGTAGGTGTTTTATCCCTTCTTTTCTACTAGGTTCATCAATTATTGGCGTGTTATTACATTGG
>JBFFLX010000123.1:0-10384 GCA_041554435.1 Bacteroidales bacterium | reverse complement strand
CCTTCCCGACGAAGAACTTTGTTTCGTGAAAATTAATTTTATCCTGGTAAATATGGCGTAAATGTTTTATTAAACTTTTTGTGTGGAGGTCTTGTCGGGATAGACTTCTCGGCCTGGAATGCAAAAAGCCATACTCCTAAGGTCGTATGGCTTTGTTGCCCAACCAGGCCTCGAACCTAGAGTCTTCCCGGTCAAACCGGAATGTGTTGCCTATTACACTATCGGGCAATAATTATGCAGCAAAGATAAAAAGAGATTTCAATTTTTAGTCCTTATTTTTAAGTTTTTATTGATTTTTAATAAGGAGATTTCTCGTCGTCGTACCTCCTCCCACGAAATGACATTTTTGAGTTACAAGTACATCAAGTTTAAAAAATGCACTTAAATTCATAGAACACACAGTTATAAGTTATTACCAAAGCGAACCTGCATCTTGTGTCATGCAACCTGCCTTCACTTCGCTACTGCCTTCAAACTAATAATTACGGCAGTCAAGCCTGCAACATAATCAATGATTAAACGTCCTCTCCAACTCATTATCAATAAGCGCTGAAATTTTTTTCAATTCATGATATTCCATTTGCAGTAATGATAATTCGGCATCGTCAGTTGTATTTTTCATGTCTTCGGTAATTCTCCTGAGTCGCCTGGCCAAATGCTTCGATTTTAACGAAAGTACCGTCGACATTACATAATCTTTTAATAAATCGGCACCGGTTTTGACAAATATTTTATTCTTTTCCCAATTCTGACTTAGTTCGTATTGGTCGGTTATTAGGTTTATTACCGCATTGGATATTTCAGAATCGCTATTATTAATAAACATGGCCTGATTAAATTCAGATCCCGAATTTAGTTTCTTGAGTTCGCCTAAAATCTTATTGTTTGTTTCACTGATAAACTCAATATTATCGTTATTAAGTTCATCCAGTACAAAATCAATTACATTTAATTCCTCTACCTCGTCCGAAGTCTCGGTCTCGGAATCTAAATCAAGAATAAAATTAGAATTTCCAAAATTTAGCATCAGTTTTAAAACCTCATCTTCCAAAGGCTTTAACTCCAATGGATCGAAACGTAATTGCTCACCACGATTTTGCCTTTCTTCTTCAACAGGAATATCAGATATATCAGGACTAGATGTTTTGTTTCGATAGTTATCCCTTAAAAGTTTATTTAACTGATTCATAAGGGTTTGCTCTGGAACATTCATTATGCTTGAGCATTCCTGTATAAAAACTGTTCGTCCAATACCATCAGGTATATGCGAAATAGTTTGTACAATTTCCTTAATCAGCCTGGTTCTTGCATTGGGATCACCTTTGGTTTCTTCCAGTAATAAACTGGTTTTAAAACTAATGAAATCCTTTGCCTGTGTGGTGATATAATCGTTTATTTCTGTTGTACGATGTGCTCTGGCAAATGAATCCGGATCTTCTCCCTCAGGGAAGAGTACAATTTTCACATTCATACCCTGGGCAAGAATTAGGTCAATACCACGGAATGAAGCTTTTATTCCGGCCGGATCGCCATCATAAAGAATTGTAATGTTGGGAGTAAAACGCTTTATGAGTTTTATTTGGTCTACGGTAAGTGATGTTCCCGATGAGGCCACCACGTTCTCTATTCCATTCTGATGCATGGAAATCACATCGGTATAACCTTCAACCAAATAGCAGTTATCCTGCTTTACAATGGCTGTACGGGCAAAATAAATACCATATAAAACTTTGCTCTTTATATATATTTCCGATTCGGGAGAATTGAGATATTTTGCTGCAGTTTTTGTGTTACTGAGAATACGTCCTCCAAAGCCAATAACTTTTCCCGTTAGGTTATGAATGGGAAACATTACCCTGCCACGAAATCTGTCGATTAAGCGATCGTCTTTTTCAATACCAAGACCTGTTTTTACTATTATTTCCTTTTTATAGGCATTTTTCTCGGCATAATCCGAATAATCGTTCCAATTATCTATAGCATAACCAAGTTCAAACTTTTTGATGGTTGATTCCAGAAATCCTCTTTCCTTTAAATAACTCAATCCAACCGATTTGCCTTCTGAACTCTCGAAAAGATTATTGTTGAAATACTTGCTGATAAAAGCGTTTAATGCAAACATGGATTCTCTTTCATCGAATTCCTGTTGCATTTCATCGGTCATTTGCTCCTCTTCAACTTCGATATTATACTTTTTGGCCAGCCATTTTAAGGCTTCTGGATAGGAATAATGCTCGTGTTCCATTATGAATTTCACTGAATTTCCTGCCTTACCACAGCCAAAACACTTATAAATTCCCTTGGAAGGAGAAACCGAAAACGAAGGTGTTTTTTCATTGTGAAACGGACACAATCCCAAATAGTTGGCGCCTCTTTTTTTCAAACTCACAAAGTCGCCTATAACTTCCTCCACACGAGCAGCTTCAAAAATGGTTTGTATAGTATCCGGTTTTATCAATTTCAAAAAATTTGAGTTTGCTAAGTTAAATTATTTTAAGGGAATTTACTTTAATATTTCCATTCCGGAAGAATTTGGGTTTTCAACTTTTCCCACATCCTGTTTAAAAACATTATTCACAAAGAAAAGCATAAAAAATGCAATTATTCCGGCTACCAATGGTGTAGCAATCCAACCCAGACTAATTTCTCCAAGTATTTTATATTTTATTTCTTTACCACCTTTATACAATCCAATACCAATTATTGATCCTATTACCACCTGCGAACTTGAAACTGGCACCAAAGGTATTGGTGGGAGTCCGATATATTGTAATGCCTGTGAGAGTGTTTGTGATGAGAAGATAAATAATACCAATGCCTGGGAAAGAACTACCACAAAAGCAGCATCGGAGGTAAGAGGCATAAGAGTATTTCCAACAGTCATCATTACATGACGCGAATATGTAATAATTCCGGCTGCAATTGCCAAAGAACCTATAAAGAAAAGTTGCTCAGAATCATTAACAACAAAAAAATACAAATCAATATTTGGCAAATCGATAGTTCCAACAAAAACACCCATAACATTTGCAATATTATTTGCGCCCAGGCTATAAGCCCCGAATGCGCCAACTATTAACAATCCCACCTTGATGATAGTATCACGATATAATAAATGCATTTTTGTAACTGCACCTATTTTCTTTACTAAAATAAATAATAACACAGCAAATACACCACCCAAAACAGGACCTGAAACCCAGGTGCTTACTATTTTAATAAGCACATTCAGGTCGGTGGGACTATTGGTGTATAAATTCCATCCTACAATAGCCCCCACAATTGCCTGTGATGTAGATACCGGAAGGCTCATTTTTGTCATCCAGTAAACTGTAAAGGCTGCCGATAAAGCCACAGTAAAGGCTGCTGCCAAAGTAGAAACATTTCCCAATTCACCCAGAGTTTTGCTTGCTCCTGAGCCTTGTACAACTGCACCTATAATTACAAAAATACCGGCTGTAATTGCTGCGGTTTTAAATTTTATCATACGCGTGCCAACAGCAGTACCAAAAACATTGGCAGCGTCGTTAGCCCCCAGCGACCAACCAAGAAATAATCCACTCGACAGAAAAATAAGTAAAGTCATATGCTCATTTTCATGGATAGTATTGATAGCATATCAGCTAATTCTTTTGCTTTGTCAGATACAGTTTCTATATGTAAGGCAAAATATCTGAGATGAATCTTATGACAATGATCCAATTCTTTCATATTATGAAACAACTTTCTTTTTATTTTTCTTGACATCCGGTCGGCTTCCTTTTCATAAAAATATACTTTTGTGAGCATATCCTTCACTTTTAAAGGTTCTCTAAAAAAAGATCTTACAGCAGGAAATACAGCCATGGCTGATTCGGTGGAAACCTCAACCAGCCTTATATATTCATTAACTAATTCATTTGGGAATGACGGTAATTCATCATCAAACTGATAGAGATTTTTTTTGGAAATATCTATTATCGCGTCCAGTTTATCAAGCATAATCCCGATATCGTTTACATTCTGTGGTAAAATTGAGTGACGATAAAATTCATCATCTATTTTTCGCTGCAAACTATCGGCAGTATTTTCCAGTTCATCAATACGTTCTGTTTTATCATTAAAACCAGAGTTCTCATGTTTTAAATAGTTTATTACTCCTTCCCGAAAAACAAGAACACCCTCTTCAACGGTATCGATAAAATTATCTATATCGAACACTAATTCCTTAACATTTTTAAATAGAAACGACATGATAAAGATTTTAAATTCAATAACAAAGATAGTTAATCCAGAAAGGTTTTTTTCATCAATTTTTTCATTTTAAGTAATATTTTTTGATAGGAAGTGCTGGTAGACAAGGATTAGCAATTATTATCTATTTTGGCCGAATCCGGCTTTCTTTTAACATAGTAAACAAAACAAATAAACCGATAACCGACACTATTGCTCCCAGATAATAAGCTCCTTTTAAACCATTAACTGTATATCCTATTCCTATTATCATTGGTCCTAGTGTTTGTCCCAATCGTATTACCATTCCATTAAGCGACATAAAAGCACCTCTCTGGTTATTGGGTGCAAGTATTGCCAGAGTTGTTTGTAAACTTGGAATATTCAAGGCCATGGCAATTCCAAAAACCATTATGGGCAGAATAAAAATATATAGGTTTGAAATGTTCGGGATACTAATATTTACAAGCAGGTATAAAAAGAATGCAGTTTTTAACAGAAAAACACTTCCGTATTTCCATGTTAGTTTACCAATCTGTGTTGCAACTATTGCCGAAGTAACCGAACTAAGAGTTAAGAATATTCCTATTTGTGGTGCATCCAGTTCAAAGCCCTGTCGTAACAGAAATGGCAGATATGTTAAAAAAGCACCATAAAGTATAATAAAGGTAAGCGTTCCAAGTATAAATATGGCAACTACTTCTTTCTTCAAAATATTAGTTGAAATATCTATTAAATATTGCCTGAAATTTGATGGTTTCTCAATTTTAGGTTCTTTAATACCAAAAATTACAAATATGCCCACAGGAATAGCCAGCAGTGGTAATATAAATGGATAATACCATGCAAAGCCGGCCATTATACCCCCTATTAGAGGATATGTTGCTGTAGATAAGCTCAATACACTTGAATTATAGCCCATTGCTTCAGCTAGACTTTTACCCTTAAAAAAATCACCTATAAGTGTTGTGTTAAGTGAGCCTAAAGATGCCGCCCCAATTCCCTGCAAAACCCTTAAAATGATAATCCAATAGAAGTTATGGAAATAAAATATTGCAAAACCAGCCAAAGCAAAAATAAATAGGGAAGGAATTAGTATAGTCTTACGGCCTATTCTATCAGCTAAAATACCGGCTACCGGAGTTAAAAATATTCCCGGAAAGGTAAATGCACTTATCAGTAAACCGATTTGAGTTTTGCTGAGATGGAGAGTTTCCGATATTTTAGGTAAAGCAGGCGTAATACTGGCAACGCCCATTACAGCAATAAGTGTAATACTAAAAATTACATATAACCTGCCGTCTTTGAGTAATTTATTAATTGCCATTTTTTAAATATCAATAACGAAATGCCTGATAATTTAATGGCTAAACTACGAAATTTGATTTCCTAAATCTTATGATAAAAGTAAAACAATTAAGGTGTTTTGTAAAAACAAAAAAAGAGCCGTCCGGGGAGGACGGCTACCAAAAACCAACAATTATGAAAATAAGCAGAATTTTTATTCCCGGCGTTTGGGATATCCGGGAATTAAATTTACCTTTAAATTCAATTGCAAATATATAGGCTGTTTAAACAACTAAAAGTTAAGTAAAACTAACAAGTGTTAATAAATGTTAATTGCTGTAAATCAATACGTTGAAGTGTTAATTTAGCTAAATGTTTAAATGGTCACAAACGTTAATAATTGTAATTGTAAGTATCGCTACAATAGGCTTAATGTTGATACAAGTTTATTGGATAAGAGATGCTATTAAGGTGAAGCAAGCCGTTTTTTTCAGAGATGTTCAGCAGTCGATGGGAAATGTGGTTTTGAATCTCGACCGCATGAGGATAGAAGAGCGTTTAAGCAAGCAAAGGAAAAACTATTTGCAGCAAAAAAACATAAAAATCATACGCGACTCTTTGAACAAAATACTTTTTAAAGGCTTGCAAAATATTCATTCCCAAACCGATATTGATATACTTCTACAATCGACCGATAAAGCAAATAAAGCACTTTCACAATTAAACTTTAATTTTTCTGATGTTGATGATGCCAGTTTCCTCTTGAACAAAAAGGAACTTATTAATACCCAAATTAAATCGGCACTGAAAGAAAAAAATATAAATATTGATTTTGAATTCGGTATTTATAGTCCGGCAACCAAATCAATGATATTACAAAAAACCGGTAAATATCCTGATGAACTTATTAACGAGAGTTATGTTTATAACCTTTCTCCCCTGGGTCCTGCATTTGGCTTCCCCAATAAGTTATTATTATATTTTCCCAATGAAAAGAGATATGTTTTAAATCAGTTATGGGTTTTGCTGTTTGTATCAATAATATTATTTTCGGTTATAATATTTGCCTTTTATTTTAGTATTGCCACAATAAACAGGCAGAAAAAACTCTCGGTAATGAAAAATGATTTCATAAACAATATGACTCATGAATTTAAAACTCCAATATCAACCATTTCACTTGCTTGCGAAGCCTTAAAGGATAACGATATTAAAAAATCGGAGAGTTTATACGATAATTATATTGGTGTAATTAATGCTGAAAATAAACGATTGGGCAGCATGGCCGAGCAAATATTGCAAACAGCAGTTATGGATAAGGGCCAATTAAAAATTAAACGTAACGAAATAAATATACACGAAATAATAGAGCGTGCTGTAAATAGTAAAAGCATACAGGTAAAAAGTAAAAACGGACATTTACAAACCAAATTATTCGCTCATAATTTAAACGTAATTGGTGATAAAATTCATCTCACTAATGTGGTTATTAACCTCTTAGATAACGCTATAAAATACAATACAACAACTCCTGAAATACTTATAAATACTACCAACAAAAACGGTAGTATTTTAATAAACATAAAAGACAATGGAATTGGCATAAGCAGTTCCGATCAGAAAAAAATATTCGACAAATTATACCGTGTTCCCATGGGCAACGTTCATAACTTTAAAGGTTTTGGACTTGGTCTTAGTTATGTAAAGGCAATAGTTGAAATGCATAACGGACAAATTAGTGTTAACTCCGAACCGGGAAAAGGTAGTATATTTACAATTAAATTACCAACAAAAAAATAAATCATGAAAGAAAAGAACACCATATTATTGGCAGAAGACGATCAAAATTTGGGTGGCATTCTCAAATCGTATCTTGAGGCAAAAGGTTATACAACTAATTTAAGCGTTGATGGTAAAGAAGCGCTGGAGAATTTTAAACGAGGGGATTTTACATTTTGTATACTAGATGTTATGATGCCTGTAATGGATGGTTTTACTCTGGCAAAAGAGATAAGAAAAATTGATAAGCATATTCCAATATTATTTTTAACCGCTAAGGCAATGCAGGAAGATAAAATTGCAGGTTTTGAAGTTGGTGCCGACGATTATCTTACCAAGCCTTTCAGTATGGAAGAATTACTTTTACGTATAAAGGCCATTTTGAGAAGATATAACGAAGCAAATGAGAACAAACCTGAAAACAGCATATTTGAATTTGGTGGCTATACATTCGACTATAACCGACAGATATTAATCTTTGATAAAAAAGAGCAGAAACTTACCTCCAAAGAGGCAGAATTATTAAAAATGCTCTGCGAAAACCTCAACAATGTTCTGGATCGTTCAGTGGCTTTAAACAAAATATGGTACGACGATAGCTATTTCAATGCACGTTCAATGGACGTTTATATTACCAAGTTGAGAAAATATCTCAAAGAAGATGATACTGTTAACCTTATTAATGTTCATGGTGTTGGATTTAAACTGGTTGTAAGTTAGTTTTTTTAACCAGTCGAAATAGCCTTATTTGTAAGGAATAAATATTGTTATTTTATTAACATAATATGGCTGTTATTATCCATAAATTAATAAATTTGCCCCCCTTAATTTTTTGAAAAGGCAAATATCGATTTGTTTGCCCATAAAAACATATATAAACGCATGAAGGATTTGATTTCAATGAACCCTAATCCGGTGGTTCAATATCTAAATAAACCGGCTTCGGAGTTTACCAAGCAGGATTTAATTCGCTATATACAAGATAATGATATTGAAATGGTTAACTTCAAATATTCGGCCTGGGATGGCAGATTAAAAACCATGAATTTTATTATTGGTAGTATCGATCATCTGGATAATATATTAACTGCCGGTGAAAGAGTAGACGGCAGTAGTTTATTTCCGTTCATTGAAGCCGGTTCGAGCGACCTCTATGTTATTCCCAGATATAAAACTGCATTTGTAGATCCATTCTCCGAAATTCCGGCTCTGAATATACTGTGTTCTTATTACGATAGAAATGGTCAGCCTTTTGAAGGCGCCCCTGAAAATATTCTTAAGAAAGCACATCTGTCTTTGATCGATTCAACAGGTTTTGAGTTTGAAGCTATGGGGGAACTGGAATATTATATCATAAGCCGTGATGAAGGACTATTTAAAGCAGATGATCAAAGAGGATATCACGAATCATCTCCTTTCTCAAAATGGGGAGATTTCCGCGTAGAAGCCATGAAACTTATTGCCGAATCGGGTGGGATGATAAAATATGGTCATTCGGAAGTTGGTAATTTCACCAAAGGTGAACTCGTTTACGAACAAAATGAAATAGAATTCCTTCCCACCACCGTGGAGGATGCTGCCGATCAGTTGGTTAAAGCAAAATGGATTGTGAGAACTTTGGCTTTGCAATACGGAGTTACAGTAACATTTGCTCCAAAAATTACTGTTGGAAAAGCGGGTAGCGGACTTCATATTCATACCCGAATTATGAAAAATGGTAAAAGCCAGATGATAGAAAAAGGCGTTCTTAGCGATATTGCCAAAAGAGCCATTGCCGGGTATATTAAACTTGCCCCTTCACTCACTGCATTTGGAAATATGACTCCCACATCATTTTTCCGCCTAGTACCTCATCAGGAAGCGCCAACAAATATTTGCTGGGGCGACAGAAACAGGTCTGTTTTAGTTAGAGTTCCTTTGGGATGGGCAACACCTATGAATATGATTAATGAGGTAAATCCTCAGGAAAAAGGTGGCAAAATTGATTTCTCCGATAAGCAAACTGTAGAATTCAGAAGCCCCGACGGATCAGCAGATATATATTTGTTATTGGCAGGATTGACCATAGCCGCCCGAACAGGATTACAAATGGAAAATGCGCTTAGTATAGCCGAAAAAACTTATGTGGATATCAACATTTTTGATGAAGAGCATAGGGATAAACTGGACCAGTTAGATCATTTACCAGCTTCTTGTGTTGAAGCAGCAAAAATGCTGAGGGAACAAATGGACTATTATACCAAAGACAATGTATTTCCTAAAACACTAATCGAAACTCTTGCCAAACGATTGGAAAAATTCGACGATGAGGGATTAATTGGAAGAATACAAGGTGACGACGAAAAAGTAATGGAACTTGTTAAGCGTCATTATAATTGCGGATAAATTAAAGTTACGAGTTTCGGGTTTTGGGTTGCGAGTTTGTTTTGGGTTTTAGGATATTTCGTCTTATTCTAATGTGATTTCTTTGGAGTCTGAAAGACGATGATAAATATCCTTAATCAAAATCTATAAAAAAATTTTAAGCACCCCATTTCATACCAAAATTATCATCAAAAGGCCATGTATACAAACTTGTATTTGGGCGAACTCGCAACCATGCCTTCATTTCATTACTGCCTTCAAACTAATAATTACGGCAGTTAAGCCCGAAACTCGAAACTCGAAACGCGCAACTCGAAACGCGCAACTCGCAACCCGCAACCCGAAACCCGCAACCCGCAACCCGAATTTAATTCTGATTAATCAATTCCATTTTCACTTCTTCTATGAGCTTATCACTTGCTTCGAGTATGGTAAAGCGAAAATCTTTAATTTCGATTTGTTCCCCTGCTTCAGGAATTTCTTCATGATGCTGAATTATAAAGCCCCCCAGAGTTTCATACTCTTCTGAAACAGGAATATGAAAATCATACTTATCGTTCAAATAGTCGATTTCCAATCGGGATGAAAAAACATATTCGGTTTCAGAAATTACTCTTTCGTTGGTTTCGTCAAAATCAAATTCATCTTCAATTTCGCCAAATATTTCTTCAATAATATCCTCTATTGTAACTATCCCGGAAGTCCCGCCAAACTCATCCAAGACAACAATTATACTTTTTTT
>JBFFLX010000122.1:0-10385 GCA_041554435.1 Bacteroidales bacterium | reverse complement strand
CTTGTTAATGGAAAATTGACAATTGATAATGGACAATGAAGACTGCTGACTGGCAACTGGCGACTGGTCATTGGTCATTGGTCATTGGTCATTAGTCATTGGTAATTGGTCATTAGTGGTAAAACAAAAAACACTCATAACTCATCATTCATCCCGAGAATTCGCGATAAGTCGATGAACTTTATAATGGAAAATTGACAATTGATAATGGAAAATGAATTCGGGGACTGCTTACTGCTAACTGGCGACTGGTGACTGGTCATTGGTCATTAGTCATTAGTGGTTTAGACACAAAAACTCATAACTCATAACTTTTAACTCTAGGCACTCTATGAACTCTAGGCACTGTATAAACCCGATGAACTTTTCCCCTTATGGGCACCAAACCATGAAATTACAACTCAAAAAACGATGGTAGCACTCTTTTTGTTAATTTTGCCGACTGATTTTCAAAATAGAAAATAGAATATATAATAGAAACACTTAATAGGTTTAAAATGCACAGAACACATACTTGCGGTGAATTAAGGCTTGAAAATGCCAAACAAGAGGTAACTCTTAGCGGATGGGTACAACGTATACGAGATAAAGGTGGCTTGATATGGATTGATTTACGCGATCGCTACGGAATTACTCAACTACTGATAGAAGAAGGCAGAACGAATGATGAGGTAGTAAAAGCAGCCCGCCACATTGGCCGTGAGTTCGTTATTAAGGCGAAAGGAACAGTAATCGAGAGATCTTCCAAAAACCCGAATATTCCTACCGGAGAAATCGAAATAGATTTAAACAATATAGAGGTATTAAATTCCAGCAAAACACCTCCTTTTACCATAGAAGATAAAACCGATGGTGGCGACGAATTAAGAATGAAATACAGATATCTGGATTTAAGACGCCAGCCGCTGAGAAGAAATCTGGAATTGAGAAACCGCCTTTCCATAGAAACCAGAAAGTATCTTGATAAAGAGAAATTCTTTGAAATTGAAACTCCTTATCTCATTAAATCCACACCCGAAGGTGCCCGCGATTTTGTTGTGCCTTCACGAATGAATGAAGGCCAGTTTTATGCTCTTCCCCAGTCGCCACAAACTTTCAAGCAACTGCTGATGGTTGCAGGATACGACCGTTATTACCAGTTGGTTAAATGTTTCCGCGATGAAGATTTACGTGCCGACCGTCAGCCTGAGTTTACTCAGATAGATTGTGAAATGGCATTTGTAGAGCAGGATGATATACTAAATACTTTCGAAGGTTTGGTAAAATATCTTTTCAAAACAGTTAAAAATATCGATATACCAAAACTTCCTGTTATGGAGTATGCCGATGCCATGAAATATTATGGCAGCGACAAGCCTGACATTCGTTTCGGAATGAAATTCGTCGAGTTAAATGATGTTGCACAAAACAAAGGCTTCGCCATTTTCGATAGTGCCGAATTAGTTGTAGGTATTAATGCAGAAGGTTGTTCAGACTATTCCCGCAAGCAGTTGGATAAACTTACCGATTTCGTTCGTAAGCCACAAATTGGTGCCAAAGGAATGGTGTATGTTAAATTCAATGAAGATGGTAGTTTTAAGTCATCGGTAGATAAATTTTATTCGCAAGACGACCTTAAAGCCTGGGCAGATAAATTCGGTTCCAAGCCGGGTGACCTTATGTTAATCCTTTCAGGCGAGACTAATAAAGTTAGAAAACAACTTAATGAATTGCGTCTGGAAATGGGTAATCAACTGGAATTACGCAAAAGCGATGTTTTTGCTCCTCTATGGGTTGTTGATTTCCCTCTATTGGAATGGGATGAAGATACTGAGCGTTTTCATGCTATGCACCATCCTTTCACTTCCCCTAAGGAAGAAGATATTAAAATGCTGGATAAAAATCCTGCAGAAGTTCGGGCAAATGCCTACGACCTGGTAATAAATGGTGTTGAAATAGGTGGTGGTTCCATACGTATTCACGACCGTGATTTACAAAAACTTATGTTTAAACACCTGGGATTTACCGATGAAGAAGCTCAGGATCAATTTGGCTTTTTGATGAATGCCTTTGAATTTGGTGCTCCTCCTCATGGTGGTATTGCGCTGGGTTTCGACCGGCTGGTGGCTCTTTTCGGTGGTTCTGATTCGATAAGAGATTATATTGCATTTCCGAAAAATAATGCAGGCCGCGATGTGATGATAGACTCTCCATCGGTTATTGCACAATCGCAACTCGATGAACTCAACTTGACTATTAAAAAGTAAATTTAGCAGTCTTAATTCATAAACTTTCTAAATTTACAATTGCCGTGTTTATTCGCTTATAAAAAATATATTTGCGTAATAAATTATTCTGTATGCAGTTTCTTTCCACATTAGACTATGCAATTATTGGAATATTCTTTTTAATAGTTGTAGGCATTGGTTTGGTAGCCTCCCGTTCAGCAGGTAAAAATACAACTGAATTCTTCCTTGGTGGCAGAGGTATGCCATGGTGGTTGTTGGGTATATCAATGGTAGCCTGTACCTTTTCTGCCGACACTCCAAACTTGGTTACCGGATTTGTCCGTGAATCGGGAGTATCAAAAAACTGGGCATGGTGGGCATTTCTGATTACCGGAATGATAACAGTTTTCATTTACGCAAAATTGTGGCGTCGTTCTAATGTGCTTACCGATTTGGAGTTTTATGAAGTCAGATATTCCGGAAAAGCAGCCTCCTTTCTGAGAGGTTTCCGATCTCTTTATCTGGGTTTCTTTTTTAATGTGTTGATAATGGGTTCTGTTACATTGGCTGCCATAAAAATAGGAGCCGTAATGCTGGGCTTAGAACCCTGGGAAAGCGTTGTTTACGGATCAATCGGAGTTGTAATTTATTCGGTTTTAGGTGGTCTGAAGGGTGTTATCTGGGCCGATTTCTTTCAATATAGCATTGCACTTTTCGGCGCAGTTTTGGTGGCAGTAGTTACCGTTAACCAGCCCGAAATAGGAAGTCTTGACGCCCTTATCAATAATCCGGCTATAGCCGATAAATTGAGTTTTGTCCCCGATTTTTCCAATCCTTCATTTTATATTCCTTTATTAATAATTCCCATTGCCGTTCAATGGTGGGCAGTATGGTATCCGGGAGCAGAACCCGGTGGGGGAGGTTATATCGCTCAGCGTATGTTAGCTGCCAAAGATGAGAAAAATGCCATAGGAGCAACTCTCTTATTCAACTTTATGCATTATGCTATTCGTCCCTGGCCATGGATAATCGTGGCTCTTGGATCCTTGATAATCTATCCGGATTTGGCAAGTATAAAAGCCGAATTTCCTAATATTACCGACACCTATTTAAAGGATGATATTGCTTATCCTGTTATGATGACAAAACTGGGAGCAGGATGGATAGGACTGGTAGTAGCATCAATTTTTGCAGCCTATATGTCAACTATTGGAACCCATCTAAACTGGGGCTCTTCTTATGTTGTTAACGATTTTTATAAGAGGTTTATAAATCCCAAATCCTCTGAAAAACACCTGGTTATGATGGCCAGAATTATGACCGTTGTGTTGATGGCTCTTGCAGGATTAGTAGCATTATTTTTCTTAAACAATGCCACACAGGCCTTTAATATTTTAATACTCTCTGGTGCCGGTACAGGTGCAATTTATTTGCTGAGGTGGTTCTGGTGGCGCATAAATGCCATGACAGAAATAGTATCCATGATTTTTGCAACCATTGCTGCCCTTATATTGGTTTTTCTTCCCGAAGGTACTTTTCAAAGTGAAATTCTTGATGAGTTTACAATTAAACTTTTAATTGCCATAGGATTGACAACTATCGTTTGGCTGTCGACAACACTATTAACAAAACCTGAAAGTATGGATGTGTTAATAAGGTTTTATAAAATAACAAGACCGGGTGGACCGGGATGGAAAAAGGTTGCCAAACTAGCCCTCGAGAGAGGAGAAATTGACGATGATAAAGAAACAGGAGCAGCATGGGAAATGCCAATACAACTCCTGAGCGTATTCCTGGGAAGTATTTCTATTTATTCTTCACTGTTTGCCATCGGAAGTTTCGTGTATAAAGATTTTGTTTTGGGATCGGTTTTCTCAGTAATAACTGTCGTTTCAACATATATTTTGTTTAAACAGTTTGGTAAACTTGGTGTGAGAGAATAATTATCAGGCCGTTTTGTTGTTTAAAATTTTCAAAAAATTGAATGTATGATTCCTGATAAGGTTTTAAAAGCATATTTTGATTCATCAGATGTAAAATCGATTTCTCCTTTTGGAAATGGTCATATACAATTAACATATTTGGTTGAAACTCAGAAGAAATCTTTCATACTACAAAAAATTAATACCAAGGTTTTTACAAAACCTGAATTGCTGATTAAAAACCATCTCCTGCTTCAGAATCATATAAAATCATCAGAAAATCAAGAGTATTTAATTCCTGAACTTATTAATACTGTGGAGGGAAATAATTATTTTTCTGATGCGGAACATGGGTTTTGGCGACTCACAAATTACATCGAAAACTCATGTTCTCTGGAAAAAACCGAAACTTCTTCTCAGGCTCTGGAGGCAGGTAAAGCCTATGGCTGGTTTGTAAAATCTCTCGAAAAAGCCGACATTAATCTCTTTGAAGAACCCATACCCGATTTCCACAATTTGTCGCTTCGATTAAAGCAATTTGAGGATGCCGTTAAGGCTAATATCGCTGAGCGAAGAGATTTGATAAAACCAGAAATTGAGTTTTTTTTAGAAAGGAAAACCTTTTTTCTTTCATTAGAGAATGATATTAAAAGTGGAAAAATTCCCATTAGGATTGTCCATAACGATACTAAAATTAATAATGTTCTTTTTGAAGATAATAAAGCAAAGGCCGTAATAGATTTGGATACTGTTGCTGCGGGAACCGTTTTATTTGATTATGGAGATGCTCTGCGAACAATTGCCAACAATTCGGTTGAAGATGAAGAAAATACTGATAAAATCATCTTCAACTGGGACTATTTCTGTTCCTTTACTGATGGATATCTTCGAAAAACCAATGGGATTCTTACTCCTTCGGAAAAAGAAAATCTCCACAAAGCACCACTATTAATGACCTATATTATAGGTATTCGATTTCTTAGTGATTATCTTAATGGAGACATTTATTTTAAAACATCAAAAATCGCGCATAACCTTGGCAGAGCCAAAGTACAGCAATTCTTACTGCTGGATATGGAACTCAAAAATAAGGCAATGAAAACTTATATTGAAAACAATATTTAATTCGTCATTTTTTATAAAATAACAATAGATTAATAATCCCGATAATGTTAATTAGTCAAAAAAAAGTTTCTAAATATGGCATGTTTTAAGATTGTATTACTTTTGCAGCGTTTTTTAAAACACAAATAAAAGAATTAAAAGATAGATATGACAAAGAACCTGGTAATTGTTGAGTCCCCCGCCAAAGCTAAAACCATAGAAGGATTTTTAGGAAAAGAGTATACTGTAAAATCCAGTTTTGGTCATGTTATGGACTTAAACAAAACAAAAATCAGCGTTGATATTGAGAACGATTTTGAACCTGATTATGAAATAAGCCCTGATAAGAAAAAGGTAGTTGCCGAATTAAAGAAACTAGCCAAGGCTGCCGACATGGTTTGGTTAGCATCTGATGAGGACCGCGAGGGAGAAGCTATATCATGGCATTTATATACTGCCTTAAAATTAAGCGACGACAAAACCAAACGTATTGTATTTCACGAGATTACAAAATCAGCCATAACTACTGCTATTGAAAATCCAAGAAATATTGATCGTAATCTTGTTGCAGCGCAGCAGGCCAGGCGTGTCCTCGACCGTTTGGTAGGATACGAACTTTCGCCTTTACTATGGCGTAAGGTAAAGCCCGGTCTTTCGGCAGGACGTGTGCAGTCGGTGGCAGTAAGACTTATTGTTGAAAGAGAAAAAGAAATTGAAGGTTTTAAAAGCACTTCCGATTTTAGGATTAGAGGGGAGTTTACTGTTGATGGTGATAACAAAGTATTCAATGCTGATTATCCCATAAGATTTAAAACCAATAAGGAGACTCTGGAATTTCTTGAAAAGCAAATATCTGCGGAGTTTTCTGTGGCAAATGTGGAAACCAAGCCAGCTAAAAAGTCGCCTGCTCCACCATTTACAACATCAACCCTTCAGCAGGAAGCTTCAAGAAAACTAGGTTTTTCTGTGGCCAACACCATGAGAGTAGCGCAGAGATTATACGAAAGCGGTAAGATTACTTATATGAGAACCGACTCGGTAAATCTGTCGAAAACTGCTCTTGCCATGGCTAAGGAAGAGATTATTAACAATTTTGGTAAAGAATATTCCAAACCAAGAAATTTTAGTACAAAATCAAAAGGAGCTCAGGAAGCTCATGAGGCAATACGACCTACTTATTTCAACAATGATACTGTTGACGGTGCCAGTGATGAGCAACGTCTTTATAGTTTGATATGGAAGCGTACCATTGCAAGCCAGATGAGTGAGGCACAACTTGAAAAAACCACAATTTCTATAAAATCCACTAAAGCGCAAGATTATTTTTCTGCCACAGGTGAGGTAATAAAATTTGAGGGTTTTTTAAAAGTATATATTGAAAGTACCGATGATGAAGATGCTGAACAGGAAGGTGTTTTGCCAGCAACAAAAAAAGGAGATTCGTTAAATCTTCTTGAAATGCGTGGTCGTGAACGCTTTACTAAACACCTGCCGAGATATACAGAAGCTAGTTTGGTAAAGAAACTGGAGGAACTTGGTATAGGCCGTCCTTCAACTTATGCTCCAACAATTTCTACCATCCAAAAAAGGGAGTATGTTATTAAAGAAAATCGTCCTCCTATTCAGAAAAAAATTGACCTCCTAACTCTTAAAAACGGAAAAGTAGAAAGTACTACTTTGATGGAAAATATGAATTCTGAAAAGGCAAAACTTTTCCCCACAGATGTGGGAACCGTTGTAAATGAGTTCCTGGTACAAAATTTCGATGATGTTCTGGAATATGATTTTACTGCAGGTGTAGAGAAGGAGTTCGATGATATTGCCGAGGGTAAAAAGGAATGGAACCAAATGATTAAAGAATTCTATGGACCATTTCACAATAAAATTGAAACTACCCAGGACCAAACAGGTAAGTTTAGTGGAGAACGCCTTCTTGGTAAAGATCCGGAATCGGGCAAAAATGTATTTGTAAAAATAGGCCGTTATGGCCCACTTGCACAAATTGGTGATACCGAATCGGAAGAAAAGCCAAAATTTGCCGGATTAAGAAAAGAACAAAGTTTACAAACTATTACCCTTGAAGAGGCATTAAAACTATTCGACTATCCCAGAGAAATGGGAAATTATGAAGATAAAGAAGTTACTATTGCCATAGGCCGTTTCGGGCCTTACGTAAAACATGATGGTAAATTTATCTCCATTAAAAAGGAAGACGATCCTGCATCTATAAGTCTGGAAAGAGCAATAGAACTTATTGAAGCCAAACGTCTTGTGGAAAAAAACAAACTTATAAAATCGTTTAATGATGGTGAAATACAGGTGCTTAACGGACGTTATGGTCCATATCTCTCCATTAAAAAACAGAATTATAAAATTCCAAAGGATGTGGTTCCCGAAAATTTAACTTTAGAAGAGTGCATTAAAATTTCGGAAGACCCCAAGAACATGCCAAAGAAAAAATTTACAAGGAAAAAGAAATAAGTTAATTATTACCTTCCTTTATCACATATCGCCGGTGTAATTACTTAATTTTGCTGTTCAAAAATTAATAAAATGTTGATTTTTATCTTAGGCTTTGTATTATTGGTGCTCGGTTTTCAGGTGTTCCCGGTTTGTTTAGGCAATAGTTTTAAGTCTGATTTAAAGCAATCTGTTCAACAAATAATAATTCACACCTTTATCCAACTAATAATGTTATGGCTGGGAATTTTCCTCGGAGAAAGATTTTTATATCTTTCTGAAGAGTATCAATACCTTGTAATTTTTATTGGATTATTAATGGTAGGCTTGCGCATTTCTTTCGATTCATTTGCTGTAAGAAGAGGTGACAGAACCTTCACCACATCAAACAGTCAAAGTTTAATTTTAGCATCTACGGCACAATCTATAAATACCTTTTTAGCCGGAATAATACTCAGTCTTTTTAATATAAGTCATATTTTAATTTTTTCCATTTTAGGAATAAGTGTTTTGCTTTTTTCAAGTATGGCAAGTTGGATAAAATTGAGCAAGCTAACACTTACTTTTGCCTCATTGATATACATATTAGGTGGAACAGGCATAGTAGCAATAGCAATTTATTTAGGATTCTTTATTAGTTAAACATGAAAAATATATTTTTAGGATTTTTGATTCTCTTTTCATCATTGGTATTCGGACAAATTCCGGATGGTTATTATGATGATGCCGAAGGCCTTGTCGGCGAAGAATTAAAAGCAGCATTGCACGATATCATCGATAATCACGTTGAATATTCCTATAATGATTTACGAGATTTTATCTTAAAAAATACCGATGAGGATCCTGAAAATTCTGATAATGTAATATTGTTATATACTGGCAGATCACAGGCAAAAAACACTTTTGGAGGTGATCCTGATGAATGGAACAGGGAGCATGTTTGGGCTAAATCGCATGGTGATTTTGGAAATACTCCTCCATGTGGTACCGATGCTCATCATATCAGACCAACAGATGTATCGGTAAATTCTTCAAGAGGAAATCTGGATTTCGATGAGGGAGGAACCCCACTTACGGAAGCCCCTGGGTGTAAAAAGGATGGCGATTCTTTCGAACCCCGCGACGAAGTTAAAGGTGATGTTGCAAGAATGATTTTTTATATGGCAGTAAGGTATGAAGCTGGTTCAGGAGAACCCGATCTGGAAGTTGTGGATTATGTTAATACTTCTCCGGCACCGGAACATGGTAAACTACAAAAACTCCTCGACTGGAATATGATTGATCCACCCGATGATTTCGAGTTAAACCGTAATGAAGTTATATATGGGTATCAGGAAAATCGTAATCCTTTTATCGACCATCCTGAATATGCAAACTTCATCTGGGGCGACCCAAATTCTACAAAAGAAGAGGCTTCAATTACATTTAGCATTTATCCCAATCCTTGTAATTCGGTTCTTTATTTTAATCGAAGTGATAATGTTAATACCACTTATGAGTTATTCTCCTTCGATGGTAAAAAAGTTGATGCCGGTAAATTAAGTCCGTCCACAAAAAGTATCGACTTGACAAAATACGACAATGGACTATATTTGCTAATGTTTAAAACGTACAATAACACTAGTTTACAAACATTTAAAGTTGTAAAACAATAGTATAGAAATTATGAATTCCAATCCATATATTCGAATAACCAAAGAGTTTAAGTTTGAAATGGCCCATGCCTTACCGGGATATGATGGTTTGTGTAAAAATATTCACGGACATTCTTATGAGCTTTTGGTTACAGTTGCAGGAAGACCAAATACTGAAATTACAGATCCAAAATACGGAATGGTTATGGATTTCGGTGATTTGAAGAAAATTGTAAGAGACGAAATCGTCGATAAATTTGACCATTCTCTGGTTTTGAGAAATGATTATTCATCCGATTTACTCGATAAACTTAAAGAGAATTACGAGAGGGTTATTTTATTGGATTATCAACCCACCAGCGAATTAATGATTGCTGATTTTGCCGATAGAATAAAAGAAAAACTACCTCAGGGAATTGATTTAAAATACCTTATGCTTAGGGAAACCGTAACTTCATATGCCGAATGGTATGCACATGAGAATTTAGCAAAAATATAGGGGGAGTTTTGGAGAGATGGAGAAATGGAGAAATTGAGAAGGGGTGAAGTTGAGAGGTGGAGTGATGGAGTGATGGGGTAATGGAGTGATGGAGTAATGGGGGTTTGATATGACTAAAATATTTCGTTTTTTCTAACAATAAATTTTTTCTCTGGGCTTGTTCCGCCAGGAACATAATGTGGGTAGAAATGAAATCAAGCCCTGTAAAAAAAGTTCAGTAGGAACGTAATATTATCAAGCGTTTTAATAGAATCGATAATTTTTAACCGTACACCTTTTACTATAAATATAAAATTCCGTCGGAGACGGATATATATTAATAGCCCGGTGAGAATCGCCGGGTGGAATAAACGCAGAACACCCACCTAGCCTGAAGGGCTTGCATTTTTTACATTATCTGACATAGGAGTTTTGGAGAAATGGAGAAGTTGAGAGGTGGAGTGATGGAGTATTGGAGTGATGGAGTGATGGAGTGATGGAGTGATGGAGTGTTGGAGGTTTGATATGACTAAAATATTTCGTTTTTTCTAACAATAAAAAAGTTCCGTAGGAACGTAAT
>JBFFLX010000121.1:0-10430 GCA_041554435.1 Bacteroidales bacterium | reverse complement strand
TCTGCTGGGTTATCCCATCTGTAAACATTCATACCCCACACATCTATTTGGTCACATTTTTCTAGTATATCAATATCTGGTAACTCACCATGGGCAGTTGTTAGGGGATGATTTTGGTCAATTTCTTTAATCATTTTGGCGCTATTATTCAATGCAGTATACCAATTTTGTATATCGCCCCCGAACCACTCAGGATGATAGTTGTATTCATTGCCCAGTTCCCACATTAAAATTGCCTTATGACCTTTGTATTTCCTGATATAATCCAGAAAGGTGCCCGAAAGGATGTCATAATATCCTTCCTGATTATAACCAAACCCAATAATAATTTTAATTCCGGCCTTACTTATTTTATCAAGAACGGTTAAATCGTCAATAGGAGAATAAACCCTAATTGTATTTATACCCGCTTGATTCATTATTTTAAGATCTTCGTCTATATTATCAAAACTCCTTTTACTCTGACCTATATTAACTGGGTTATAGCAAACACCTTTAATTGTGTATGTTTTACCATCAACTAATAAATTCCTGCCTGATATTTTTACAGATTCTGGATAAATATTTTCAGTTATTAATATTGAGATAAAAACTATTAAAATAATTTTTATTGATTTCATCATTTGGTTAGATATTAATTTATTAGTTACGAATATAGCCCAAAAAAACAAAACCCCTATAAACAAATGTCTATAGGGGATAATTTGAGGTACCGAACGGATTCGAACCGCCGTACATGGTTTTGCAGACCACTGCCTAGCCACTCGGCCACGGTACCTTAAAAAGGTCTGCAAAAATAGTAAATTTAATTAACTATCCTTCCTTTTTGTTTAATTTCCTCATCCATATCCAGTGGGTGAGGAAAAGTATTATGGCGATTATTACTAGAAGGGAATTTACTAAAATCGACCTGTAACTTTGATGTACAACTTTGGAAATGGCATCATCTCGAGCAGATTCATACATTGATTTCAATGTAGCATCGTCCAAAACCAGACCATGAGAAGGATCCAGAGAAATTATAATATCTGTTTTATAATTTTCAAATGATGCTAAACTTGGACTATCTTTTGAGTAATTTCTGTAACTGGCCAGAGGATCAGTTAAATCAAAGAGCGCGAAAACAACTGAAGTGATGGTTATCAAAAGTGTTATAAGCGCTACAATACAAACAGAATAACCGTATATCGATTGTATTCTGTTACTTTTAGTCTTTTCCATATCTAATATATTTTAGTTTGAAGAGTAAAGATACTGATTTGTTTAGGCTTTGTCAATCATATAGTTAACTTTTAAAAGCAGTAATTATTGAAATCTTTTGTTTATTTTACATATATATTAAGTGAATTTTCTTTGCTTTGACTTTACAAATAAAAATCCCCTAAATTAGCATATTGTTTTTGCAAACCATTAAAGCACTATTAGATGAAAATTATTAGAATTTTCAGTTTACTTATTTTCTTATTTGCGTTTAATTTGCTAAAGGCTGAGGTTACTCCTGATTCTGTTCTAAGAAATCAAAGAATAGAGGATTTCAAAAAATATCTAATGCTTTCAAAGGATGAAAACTTTGAGTTAAAAGAAAGGAAACTTTTTAGCGCAAAAGCAATTACTTTATCTACTCAACTTAATATGCCCAGGCTGCAAATGGAAGCCTATAGCAGCGACGGATATATAGAAGCACAGCAAGGACTATATTATCATGCTTATGAAACTTTTAAATTAATTAAGAAAATATCCGATTCTGTTGGATATAATAGTTTGGTGGATTATAGAAGAAAAGCATATATCACCAACATTATGGGGTTAATGTATAAGGAAATGGGGGAGTATGATAAAGCATTAAGCAATTATTATAAATCTTTATCCATAAGTGATTCCATTAACTGGCTTGAGGCTTCTACAGCCTGTATGAATAATATTAGTGTACTCTATAATATTACAGGAAATACCGAGCAGGCAATTTCCATCCTTAAAGAATCGTGGAATAAAGTTAAGGATAAAGAGCACGATAATATAATATTTGATGTGGGCATAAATTTATTCGACATGTACATACAAATAAACAATTATGACTCTGCATCCGTTTATGGCTCTAAAGCTTTAGAGATTGCAAAAAGGACCGATTCGCCTTATAACCAGGCATATGTATTGTTGGGGTTTGCCAAACTTTATCTTGCTCAACAAAAATATGCTGATGCTGAATCTTCTCTTAAGGAAGCAATAGAATTGACTACGCAAAAGGGTTTTGGCGAAATTAAACTGGAGAGTTTTCTGCTATTAGCAGAAGTTTATCGGGAAACAGGGAGATTGTCTTTGAGTAAATCCAGTCTGGAAAATGCCTATTCAATCGATACAAGTCTTGATATCCTTTCATTGCATATTAAGTACTTATTCCAGTTATCAAAATTGTATGAAGAACAGAATAATTTTAAATCGGCTCATAAATATTATCAGAAGGCAATTCAGTTAAAAGACTCAATAAATAAAAGTTGGGAAAAAGTAAAATATTCAGAAATAGAAGCCCTGAGTCAGATAAAACTACAAAAACAACGCAATGAAGTTCTTGAAAAAGATTTGTCGATTAATAAATTACAAATAAGAAATCAGCGCTTTATTTTAATTATCTCAATTGGCTTTTTGTTAATACTACTGTTGTTTGTAATTATTTTGTTCAGGAAGCGTAAATATGAGAAGAAAACCAATCAACTTTTACGAGAGCAAAATAAGAAGATAAAAACACAGGAAAGAATTATCAGCAAAAAGAATGAGGAAAGTTTAAAACTTGAACTTGACTATAAAAACCGACAGTTAACTTCTTTTTCTTTGTCAGCTCTTAAGCTCAGCAAGGCACTCGACAATGTTTTTCAAAGCCTGCGTGAAATGCTCAGTAAGGATAACATAAAGCCCAGTACTCGAAAGAATCTTGAGGTTATAATACAAAACTTCAAACCACACAGTACTGAAAATGAATGGGAAGAATTCAGATCCTATTTTGAGGCTGTACACCCTTCTTTCTATAAAAACCTAAAAAAGAAAGCCCCTAATATGACCTTTAACGAGCAAAAAATATGTGCTTATATAAGATTGGGCATGACCACCAAAGAGATCTCCTCCATTACTTTCCGACAGATTCGAAGTATAGAATCCACTCGTTTCCGTATCAGGAAAAAGTTAAAACTTACTGCAAATGACAACTTATACGATTTTTTAGTGGAATTATAAAATACTGAAAAATAGTTAAATATGCTTGGTTGCAGTAGTAAATACGTAGGTGTTTTACTATCCACAGTAACATAAGTGTAGTTATTATTTTACTATTTGCCTTTTATTGATTTAATTTTGGAATTGCTAATAATTTTAGAAATACAGATATGAAAAAAATAATTATAAGTTTTAGTATTGTTTTATTACTATCACTGCAAGTGTTTTCTCAATGGTCAACCGACCCCAATGTTAATACTGTTGTTTGTGACTTAAGCGGAAGTCAGGCTGTACCTCATATTGCTTATGATGCCTCCGGAAACTTTTATGTTGGATTTTATTCCAATAACAATGGTAATTACGACATCCGACTTCAGTATTATAGTTATGACGGCATAGCACAATGGGCTGACGACGGTATACTCATAAGTAGCAATACTCAAAACAGCTGGATCACGGAATGGGATCTTACAACTGATAATACGGGTAATTGTGTTATGGCTTTTAACGATGTAAGGAATGGAAATGCTGATGTTTTTGCATATTCTATTTCACCATCCGGATCGTTTAACTGGGGTTCCAATGGTATTACCCTTACCACATCTTCTTTAGATGAATATGTTCCAAGTATAACTGTTACCTCTACCAATGATATTATTGTGGCCTGGTCGCGTCCCACCTCTCCTTATGCAGAGGTTGTTATGCAAAAAATTACTCAGGCAGGTGTTTTAAGTTGGGGTGCTTCAGGTATTACATATCAGGCCGGATCATACTCATATGCCGGTCCCAGAGTTTTAGGCGTGGAAAGCGGAAATTATTTGATGGGCTTTTATAAGGAAACAGGAAGTTTTCCTGGTTTAGTCAGAAGCATTTATGTCCAGAAATTTGATGCCAGCGGCACTGCCCTTTGGACAAACGATGTATTGGCAAGTAATGATAATGGAATAGATAATTTTAATAACTTTTATATTGCTCCTGATGATGCCAATGGAATTATCCTGTGCTGGACCGATGATCGTGACTCTGATAATAGTATTGATGCTGTAGTTCAAAGAGTAAATAGTGATGGTAGCATAAGCTGGCCTGCCAATGGAGTGGAAGTTAATACAACGGCCTCTACAAGTAATCAGGGAGTTCGAATATTAGGAATGGATAATAGTGGAAATGTGATAGTTACATGGAGTAAGAAAAACAGTTCGCAAAGTCAGACAGCAATTGCCGGCCAAAAATTTAATTCCACTGGAGCACGTCAATGGACAGACAATGGTATCGAATTCGTAGCAATGAGTTCCAATGTTGCCTATACCGATGGTGGTGTGGTTTACGATGGTACTAATGCTATTATATTTTATGAAGAGTATGGAACCTCAACAGCAAATTCATATATAAATGCGTTGGCTGTTGATGGTAGCGGTACTTTGGTATGGTCGCCAACATCCACGCTGGTAGCCTCCCGAAACACTTCCAAAGTGCATACCGTTGTTTCCGGTATTTATAACTCACAGGTTATAACTGTTTGGGAGGAAGACGGTACTGATATTTATATGCAAAATGTATTTGATGATGGGTCTTTAGGTGTACCTCCCATTAGTGATGATGCTACTCTAAGCGACTTAACGGTAAATAGTGTTACTGTTGATGGCTTCGATCCCGGTGTTTACACTTATAGTGTTCCTATTCCTGCAGGTGATCCTTTGCCTATAACAGGAGCTATAGCAAATAATGCAAATGCCACTGTACTTATCACTCAAACCACAAGTGTTCCCGGACTGGCAACAGTATTAGTAACTGCCGAAGATGGCATTACTGAACTAACTTATACAGTGAACTTTACAGTTGCCGGAACAGATGCCACACTAAGTGATTTGACGGTAAATAGCGTGACCATACCTGGTTTTGATCCTAATACATTTACTTATGACTATACTGTTCCCACAGGAGACCCTATTCCTGTAGTGGGTGCAACAGCCTCCGATCCCAATGCAGGTGTGGAAATAAATCAGGCAACAAGTCTACCGGGAACAGCCAATGTTATTGTAACAGCAGAAGACGGAATCGCAACCAATACATATACTGTAAACTTTTTGTATACAGCAGGTTCAGATGCTACCTTGATAGATTTGTTAGTTGATAATCAGTCTATTGAAGATTTCGACCCCAATGTTTTAACTTATACATATGGAGTTGTTTACGATAATCCTGCTCCATATGTGGATGGAATACCCAATGATCCTCTTGCTACAATGGAAACTACTCAAGCTACTGAAGTACCGGGAAATGCAACTATTGTAGTTACAGCCGAAGATGGAACAACCACATTAACTTATACTGTAAGTTTTTATTATTTGGGTTATGATGCCACTCTTTCCGACTTAACCGTTGATGGCGTAACTATACCCGATTTTGATCCCGGAACTTTTTATTATGATTATATAGTTGATAATGCGGAAGTGTTGCCGGTTGTTGATGGTACACTTACCGATGAAAATGCTTGGTTAACAATTACACAAATTACAGAAATACCGGGAAATGCTGTATTACACGTGATGGCAGAAGATAGTGTTCATGAAAATACTTATACAGTACATTTTTATACTCTTGCCAGCGATGCTACTTTAGCAGATTTAACAGTTGATGATATAACAATCGACGGGTTTAGCCCGGAAATAGTTTACTATGATTATGATGTGTATGAAGGAGATCCAATACCTGAAGTTGATGGAACTCCAAACGATGTATTAGCCACAAAAGAAGTAACACAAGCCACCGATATTCCTGGAGATGCTTATGTTATAGTAACTGCACAGGATGGAACTACAATGATAACTTATCAGGTGCATTTCAACTTGATAACTAATATTGCTGAATTTGATGTTAATAACATAAAACTATTTCCGAATCCTGTTGATAGAGAATTACATATCAGTGGTGTTGAGCAAGATGTAATTCTCAGCATTGTAAATATTCTGGGAGAAGAAATAATGTCGACTATAATTAATAAGGAAAGTACTATTGACGTAAGTTCTCTTAAAAAAGCTGTTTACTTTATTAAATTAACCGACATTAATGGAAAGACCGTTTCAATGAGGTTTATTAAGAAGTAGACAGTGGATATTTAAAACTCTTGGGAATCAGCACTTTAATTTTGGTTCCTGAGGGGTTTCCTTTATTGTCATATAAATCTGTAATATCATATTTTATTTTGTTCTTATTAAACTCATTAAAAAGTTTAAAATAATTATCCATTAGTTTAAGACCAATGCCTGTTCCCTGGGTTTTAAGTTCCTTTGATTTTTTTCGTCCAATACCATCATCACTAATTTCAATTTGTAGTGATTGTTGATTATTCTTAATGGATATGTCGACCTTACCATTCTCAAGTTTATGTTTTATACCATGTTTTATTGCATTTTCGACATAAGTTTGTAAAATCATTTTTGGTATATGCTTCGATTGATCAACATCATCATGTATATTAATATTATATGATAGTTTTTCTCCATAGCGTAACTTTTCCAACTTCAAGTAACTTTCTAGTTTGTTAATTTCTTTAAAAATTGGTTGGGTGATTGATTCGTGTGCAACTAATGATTTCCTGATAAGTTTTGAAAATTCCATAAAGGCTTCATAACTTTCCGGACTTTCATTTTGAATTTTATATGCTATAGCATTAAATACGTTAAAAGTAAAGTGTGGATCCATCTGATTGTTGAAATTTTTTAACTGCAGATCAACTATTTGTTTCCTGATTTTTGCTTTTTTTTCCAGCTGTAGAAGTTGTAGTTTTCTAATGACTCTAATGAATAGATATATAGCAATGAATACTGCCAAATAAACAAGGTATTTAAAATAATAAAGCCTATTAAACTTATATTCAAGAAGAATTCCACCTTCACTGGTAGAAATGCATAAAGAAACATTACCATTATTTCTATAAAGTGAGAAATGGGTAGGAGAACCATCAATAGAAAACGTTAGCGGAAAACTGAAATTATTTCTGCTAATAACAAAATCTGAATTGTTTTCTATGAATATTCTTTCGTTTTTACCATCACTATCAATGTCAAATTCCTGATAAGCTAAAATTGAATTTTCTAATTTGAGAGAGTCTGTTAATACCAGATCTTCGTTAAAAAACTTTATTAATCCAGATTCGCTCATTACAACAATTTTTTTGTTGTTTTTTGTGCCCTCAATATTCAAAAAAATATTGTTTTTTGGTGATTTTGGGAAATTATATTGCTTTACTATTTCCCCCTTTTGATTTACTAATAAGAGTTTTGGATAATTATCATATCGTCCCATGTGATTGCTAAGGGCGGCAATCATATTTTGCTCATTTGTCTCTAATATACCTACACATAACTTAGTCCTGAAATGTTTAAATTCAATGGGTTCAAACATTAATTCCAGATTGTTTTTATAAACAATCAACCATGAAGAATAGTCGGAATAATCGTAGTTCAGACTATCATGTACCTGGCCTGCTGCTATAACGTCACCAAAAATTTCAGGAAGGCTATCTCCATCGAGATCTTTAAGTTTTATGTTGCTACTTAAGGTTATTCCTATATCGCTGGATTTATCTAACTCTTTGTTTTGTAAATCATATATATATAAATTTCTTGGAAACTTGGACCTTCCAGAATTCATAATGAAGAACAGTTCTGGAATAGTATCCTTGTCCATGTTAATTAATTCCATATGATTTATGAAATATTCTGGCTTTGCATATTTGTGGCTTAACTCAAGTATTGGCGTGTCTTTAATAAGGAGTCCATTTGTATCATAGGGTTCAAAAGAGTATAAAAACAAAGTATCATTATTATCACTAAAGGCATAAATTTCTTTATAACCATCATTATCATAATCACCTGTACAAAACCGATCTCCCGATGGAATTTTTCCTTTTAGATTCCATTGATCCACGATACCTAAGTCGGGCGTAACCACCTGAATAGTGTGTTTGCCATTATATTCAAAGGAGTACAAAAATTCGTCGTTTCCATCAGAATTGAGGTCACATGAATATATGTTCGCTCTGGAATATTCCCCACTTTTACCAATATTATTTTTAACGATTTCGTATTTTTCAAATACATCTGGAATGAACCATATTACAATCAAACTCATTACAAATGAGATAATTATAGGGTTTAAAAGTAAATACTTTAAGCGGTTTCCCATTTATAGTCAGTTCATTAATAAAAAATTCTATTTTGAGAATTATTTTTAATAAAGATGGCTAAAAATAGTAAATTTTGTTAATTGAAATTATATGAATTATAGTTGAAGATGATTCTATTGTTTTAATTCCACACTTACAAAGTCCATTTTTCCTCCCAGAGGTGGGTTTAGTTTACGAATTTTTATCCTCGCCGATTTTACCTCCGGAAATCGCGTTTTTACTTTGTCAAGCACTCTCCTGCCAACATGCTCCAGCAGTTTCGACTTTGTTTTCATTTCTTCCTTTACAAGCATGAAAACCTCCTGATAATTAACAGTATCATGCAGCGCATCACTTAACTCTGCTTTGCTGGTATTAACTTCCAGAAATAAATCTATACGAAATTTAGTTCCTATTATTTGCTCTTCGGCAAAACAGCCGTGATAAGCAAAAAACTCCATTCCTTCAATTGATATAATCGACATTTGTACTGTGTTTTTTTGGAAGAACTATTCTTTTCTACCGAGTTCGTGTAAGCCCTGATCAATACGTTCCAGAGTTTCTTCCTGACCTATAAGTTCAATAATATCGAAAAGGTGAGGACCTTTTAACGCTCCAACTATTAAAAGTCTGAAAGCATTCATTACGGCACCCATACCATATTCTTTTTCCTCTATCCATTTCTTTACAATGGTTTCAGTATTTGCTGATGTAAAGTCTGAAACATCTACCAGAAGATCTTTTAATTGAAGCATAATATCATAAGAATCTGCTTTCCATCTTTTTTTAACCGCTTTTTCATCATATTCCTGAGGGCGTTTGAAGAAAAAATCTAACTGATCCCAAAGTTCTGTTACAAAAGATGCACGCTCTTTAACAAGAGATATTGCATTCGCAAGTTGCTCCTTTTCAACAAGAACCCCATTACTTATCGCAATAGGCATTAATTTTTCAGCAAGGAAATCATCATCTTGTTTTATCAAATATTGATGGTTAAACCACTTCGCTTTTTCCTGATCAAACTTAGAACCGGATTTACCCACACGCTCCAGACTAAATGCTTCAATTAGTTCATCCATACTAAATAATTCTCTCTCATCTCCCGGATTCCATCCCAAAAGGGCAAGCATATTAATAAATGCCTGAGGGAAATATCCATCTTCGCGATAACCCCTGGATGTATCTCCGCTTTTAGGATCTGTCCATTGTAATGGAAATACCGGAAAGCCTAATCTGTCACCATCTCTTTTGCTTAGTTTACCATTTCCATCGGGTTTTAAAAGAAGAGGTAAATGAGCAAATTCGGGACGTTTCCATTCAAAAGCATCATATAAAAGTACATGCAATGGTAAGGATGGAAGCCACTCTTCACCACGAATAACATGGCTGATTTCCATTAAATGATCGTCCACAATATTTGCCAGATGATAAGTAGGCATACCATCGGATTTAAAAAGTATCTTATCGTCGAGTACTGAACTATTTACCTCTACCCTGCCCCTGATTATATCGTTCATTACAACAACTTCATTTTCAGGCATTTTAAATCTAACAACATATTCTTTGCCAGATGAAATCAGTTGCTTTGTATCTTCTTCTGAAAGAGTTAATGAGTTATTGAGTTTGCTTCTTTCGGCAGCATTATAAACAAATGTTTTCTTATCTGCCTCAAAGGCAGTTCTTATTTCATTTAAATCTTCGGCTGTATCAAATGCGTAATATGCCTTGCCTTTGGATATAAGTTGCAGGGCATAATCCTTATATAAATGCTTTCTTTCGCTTTGTTTGTAGGGGCCGTAGGCTCCTCCTTTTTCTATGCTTTCATCAAATTCAATACCACACCAATTAAAAGCTTCGTTAATATAATTCTCAGCGCCCTCAACAAAACGTGTTTGATCGGTATCTTCTATGCGGAGTATCATCTTACCACCATTTTTTCTGGCGAATAAATAGTTATAAAGTGCTGTTCTAACACCTCCTATATGTAATGGCCCCGTTGGACTTGGAGCAAATCTTACTCTTATATTTTTTTGACTCATTTATTGATTTATTTTGGTGG
>JBFFLX010000120.1:0-10545 GCA_041554435.1 Bacteroidales bacterium | reverse complement strand
GTGGCTGAGTTGAATGATCAACTAATTGTATTTGGTGGAGTTGGAAATGAAACCGGAGATCAAAGTATCGGGAAAAAGTATTATTCTGACTGTTATAAATTAAATATTAAAACCCTTGAGGTTAAGAAATTGTGGGAGATTGATCGGGCAGATGAAAATCTGGTATCATCAAGGAACATGATTATCTCAGAGGATTCAACTTCGTTTTATACTCTGGGTTATCCCGAATATATTCCTCAAACTCATATTAAACTTTATCAATACAACATTAAAACCGGAGCATTTGTTGTTTTAGGTGATTCTATACCTATTACCTCCGAACGAATTAGAACCAATGCAAATTTATATCTCAATACACAGTCAAAAGAAATATATTGTGTAATTCAGGAAATTTCAGGAGTAAATGACTCAAAAATTAGCGTGTACTCCATCACCAATCCTCCTGTCTCCATCGAAGAATTATTTGTAACATCACTGAACAGAAATAATAATAAAAGCCTAATTGATTGGATTCCATACTTAATCCTAATGATTTTAGCTTTTGGTTTCTTCCTACTTTGGTTTTTAAGGAAGCGAAAAAGACAATCTTTGGAAAATAGAACTATTAAAGGAAATACTCAAAATCAAATCGCTGTAAAACAAAAAGTACAACCACAGAAAAATTCATTCTATATTTTTGGAATTTTTACTGTATTTGACCGCCAGGGGAAAGATATCACTCACCTATTCAGCCCACAAGTGAAGCAACTGTTTTTGCTTATTTTACTTAAAAGCAACAATGATGGCGTAACTTCGGAGCACATTTACAACTCAATATGGCCCGACAAACCAATTAAGAATGCCAAAAATATTAAAGGGGTAACTATTAATAAACTAAGAAAGGTATTAGCCGACATTGATGGGATAGAACTTTTGTATGAGAATCAGAAATTCAAAATTCAAAACAGCACCTCCGCTTATTGTGATTATCTTGAATACAAATTAGTTTACAATGAAATTAGTAATGAGATAAATGATTTGAATATTGAGAGAATTGTAGAAATAACCTCAAGAGGACAATTCCTAAAATCGGTAAACAATGATTATTTTGATACTTTTAAAAAGGAGGTTTCAGATCAAATTTTGGGAATTGTACCACTTATTTTGAATCAGAATTTTACACAAAAAGCTTATTTAAAAACGATTTCAATCGCCACCGTTTTATATTTTTCTGACGAGCTAAATGAGTGTGCCTTCCATTATATTATGATCTCGTATATTCGATTAGGAAATAAAACCGCCGCTAAAAAACACTATGTCGATTACATTATCCGATATAAAAAAATACAGGGAGAGGATTACAATGTACCTTATCGCGAAGCAATTGCTAATGCAGAAAAATTCACCTCTTAAAATTCTTTCTTGTTCTTTGTTTAACTTAATCCTTTTAGTAGATACGGAACATAAAATTCTAAGTTAAATGCCTATTATTCTTCCTAAATCCAATGAAAATTTCCCCTTAATAATTCTACTGTTTTTCCCCTTATTCTTTCTCCGATGAAACTCCTTTTTTAAACAGCCTCCAGTTTGGCTTGAATAATATAGATAAGTAAATAGTTTGTGCGCTGTCCTATCTGACAAAATAACTAATAGTTAACAAGATATCTTCAATTTTAACTGCTAATTAACCCAGAACTAATCTCAAGATTAATCGGTGCGAAGATATATTTACACAATACATATAAACTAAATTAATATGAAAGCAAGTTTACATTTTAGCGTAATAATTCTTTTTGTTGTTTTTATAAACAGCTTAAGTTTTGGTCAAGATGCCATTTTTCGTGCAGGAATGGAGATTAGTACCTTTGGAACTTATGACGATGAGCCCAATGATCCTCTGGTAAATGCAATTGATGGAGATAAAGCTTCAAAATTTCTCAACCATGCGGGGAATACAGATGGTACAGGAATCCAAATTAATTTAAATGGAGGAACAGCAATTCCTACAGAAATAGAAATCACAACAGGTAACGATGCAGGAGAAAGAGATCCAAGTTCAGTAATTATATGGGGATCAAACGATGGAGATAACTGGACAGAAATTTCAACAGTAGCTTTAACTTGTGATTTACCGCGCGAGGCAGTAACAAAATATTCTTTTGAGAATACTGAGTCGTACGGGCAATTCAAGTTGCATTTTGATGGTAAGTGTAACGAAGATGAGGCTCTTTTTCAAATCATGGAAGTTCAGCTTTACGGAACTGCAATTGGGGTTTTTGCTCCTAAACCAATTTTTAGTGCAGGAATGGAGATTAGTACATTTGGAACTTATGATGATGAACCAAATGATCCTTTGGTAAACGCAATTGATGGAAATAAAGGTTCAAAATTCCTTAACCATGCAGGGAATACTGATGGCACGGGAATTCAAATAAATTTAAGTGATGGAGTTGCTGTTCCAAATGCCATTGAAATAACAACCGGTAACGATGCAGGAGAAAGAGATCCAAGTTCAGTAATTATTTCGGGATCAAATGATGGAGATAACTGGACTAAAATTTCAACAGTAGCTTTAACTTGCGATTTACCTCGAGAGGCAGTAACAAAATACTTTTTTAACAACACCGAGGCTTATGCTCAGTTTAGATTGCATTTTGATGGCAAGTGTAATGAAGAAGAAGCGCTTTTTCAAATTATGGAAGTTCAACTCTACGGAGATATTAGTGGTATTATTGTTTCAGATCCGATTTTTAGTGCTGGGATGGAGATCAGTACGTTTGGAACTTATGATGATGAACCCAATGATCCATTAGTAAATGCAATAGATGGTGATAAAACGACAAAATTTCTTAACCATGCAGGAAATGTTGATGGTACAGGAATTCAAATATATTTGGGTGCTTCTACTGCAATTCCAAACTCAATTGAAATTACAACCGGTAACGATGCAGGAGAAAGAGATCCAAGTTCAGTAATTATATGGGGATCAAATGATGGAGATAACTGGACTGAAATTTCAACAGTAGCTTTAACTTGTGACTTGCCAAGAGAGGCCGTAACAAAGTATTCTTTTGAAAATACTGAGTCGTATGGACAATTCAGGTTGCACTTTGATGGCAAGTGTAACGAAGGTGAAGCGCTTTTTCAAATCATGGAAGTTCAGCTTTACGGCGAGATATTTACTGTTAGCAATGAAGTAATTACAGAAACAGCTATTGTTACTCCTTTTGAAAGTAACGACTCACCAGAAGCTGAAGGATTAGCACAGGCTTTTGATGGATCAACTGACTCGAAATGGTTAAACTTTAATGGGAATCAAGGTTCTGGTTTTATAGTTGATCTTGGAAATACTGCAGTAGCGGCCATTCAGTTGAGTTTAACAACTGCTAACGATGCACCTGAACGTGATCCTGGTAATTATATAATTTCAGGGTCTAATAATGGAATTATTTACACCGATATAGCTGAAGGAACCATTCCGTGTATTGGAGATCGATTCGTTGAAAGAACTTTCGATTTTAGTAATTCAGTCCCTTATTCATTTTATAAAGTTAGCTTTCCTTCGTTATGTAGTGGTACTGGTCAAAATTTATTTCAGGTTGCTGAAGTACAACTTTATCATGATGGTAGGGTGATAGATCGGATTCAGAATGCTGTATTTTCAAAAGGTCTGAGTGTTACTCCTTATGGTGATACGTATCGTTGGGAAAACGGAGAGAGCCCGGATAAAGCTTTTGATGAAGATGAGGATACAAAATACTTCAACTTCGAAGGTGCTAATGGCACTGGATTTACGGTTGATTTAGATGATATTTCAGTTGTTGCGAAAAAAATGATGATAACAACAGGGAACGATGCTCCTGAAAGAGACCCTTCGTCATACGAAGTATTTGGTTCAAACGACGGTGTTGATTTTACTTCAATTGGTGCCGGTGAAATACCATGTGACGATACTCGATTTAATACATCTTTATTCGATTTAAACAACTCAACATCCTATTCAATGTATAGGATTAATTTTCCAACACTTTGTGGTGGCGAAGGTCAGGAGTTGTTTCAGGTTGCAGAAGTGCAACTGATTCACGATGGTATTATTACGCCAATTCCTAGCAGAAAGATTTCGAATCTGGATATTAATATAATTGCTTTTGGTGGTAATGATTCTCCCGCAGAAGAGGGGGTTGCAAAAGTATTTGACAATGATTTGAATACAAAATGGCTAAATTTTGCTGGCAATAACGGTTCTGGTATTGTTCTGGAATTAGAAGAACAGGCAGTTGTTGCATCAGAATTTAGATTTACTACCGCAAATGATGCTCCCGAAAGAGATCCTTCCTCCTATATAATTTCTGGGTCGGTAGATGGAGATAATTATGTGGAACTAGGCACAGGAAGCATTGATTGTAATGGTAATCGTTTTCTTGAAAGGTTTTTTCAATTTGACAATACCAACGCCTATTCTTATTATAAGATTAGCTTTCCTACGCTTTGTAATGGAGATCAAAATTTATTTCAGATTTCTGGGTTAGAGCTAATTTATGACGGTGAGATAATTTCTGTTGCAAGTAAAAAAATATTTCAACCGGGAATGTCGGTTACTCCTTATGGAGAAACTGTTCGCTGGGAAAAAATTGAAAGTCCTGATAATGCATTTGATAATGATGTAAATTCCAAATATTTCAATTTTGATGGTGGAAATGGGACAGGTTTTACGGTTGAACTAGATAAGTTTTCGGCGGCAGCAGTTGAGTTGCAGATTACAACAGGTAACGATTCACCAGAAAGAGATCCTTCTTCGTTTGAAGTATTTGGTTCGAACGATGGAATTGAATTTTCTTTAATAGGTTCAGGTGAAATTGCATGCAGCGATGTTCGATTTAATAAAACAACTTATGATTTAGAAAATACAATTGAATATAGTTATTATAGAGTTAATTTTCCGACACTTTGTGGTGGGGAAGGACAAACGCTGTTTCAAGTAGCCGAAGTACAATTGCTACACAATGGAACAATTACTGAAAAGCCAGGAAAGAAGATATTTAAACGTGATGGGGTAGTTTTTACAGCTTTCGAAAGCAATAATTCTCCTGAAGCAGAAAATGTTCTTTTTGGAGTTGATAACAATGTAGATACAAAATGGTTGAATTTTGATGGGCAAAATGGCTCAGGCTTTACAGTTGAAATTGCTGGAGCACCTTTAGCTACTAACCAGTTGAGGATTATTACTGCAAATGATTTTGGAGAAAGAGATCCGGCCAACTATGTTGTTTATGGATCTAATGATGGTATTGATTTTACCGAAATTGCCACAGGTGATATTCCTTGTGATGAAAGAAGGCATTTGGAGAGATCATTTGATATTGACAATTCGACTGCCTATTCATTCTATAAAGTGAGTTTCCCAACATTGTGCAACAGTGGACAGAATGTATTTCAGGTTGCAGATATTCAGTTAATTGAAGGTGCAGTTAATACAGGAGTTGAAAATTTTAGAAATGCTGAAGTTTCAGTATATCCAAATCCAACGAATGGAAGATTTGTTGTTGAAATAGAAAATGAATTGGTAAATAGTACCTTAAGAATATTCAATTCAACAGGGAAGGTTATCAAGGAAGATCGATTAACTTCTTTGTCAAGTGAAATTGATTTATCAGGAAATTCAAAAGGGATTTATTTTATCAATATATCATCAAACAAGAATAGTTTAAGTAAAAAAATAGTAGTAAAGTAGAAGTGGATTATTAATTGAAAAGCAGTATGATTGTTTTCTTGCTGCTTTTTTTTTATGATATTACAATTCTTACAATTTTTTATACAAAGCGAATGTACTTCGCTTATAAACAGCAATCTTCTTCTTGTTAATCATTTGATATAGTTTATTGGTTTTCAATCGAATATCACTATTTATAAGCGTTTTGAAGTCAAAATTTAAGTGAAAATCAGTTTATTTGTTCAATAATGAAGTTGCATAAAAATCCAATCGGTTTAGTTCTTTTGTTAGCAATATTATTTCTTCCATTTGTTCATTCAATTGCACAAAGTACGAATGCTCCGGATTGGATGTCGTATGTTGTTCGAGACGAAATTACTAAAAATGCTTACCTTGAAAGTCAGAAGGTATTAGATCCGTATAGTATTTCAACGGTTTACATAACCATGGATCCAAACGACTACAGCCAATTAATTTTGGACACCGGGAATGAAGCTTATTTTGAGGCAAACATGACCTACGAAAGCCCTACAATTCCACTGCAAAATATAGAACAAGTTGGTATACGTCTCAGAGGCGCTGCAGCACGGGGATCGCTTAAAAAGTCTTTCAAAATTTCTTTTCGTTCGTTTGGTCACGACGATCGGGAATTCTTTCGTCTTAGAAAATTGAACTTAAACTGTGATTTTCAGGATCCACATTTGATGCGTGCTAAGACCTGTACCGATTTGTTTCGGCTGATGGGTGTTGATGCGGCACGTGTTGGTTATACCAAGTTGTTTATCAACAATGAATATCGTGGACTTTTTGCCAATTATGAAGAATTTGACAAAGCATTTTTAGCGACCCGTTTTGAAGATAAAAACGGTAATTTGTACAAATGCGATGGAGCTTCAATGCAAAATGGTTCCGGGGGTTATCGATTAACCACCAATGAAGAATTGGGCAATTATAACGATATTCTTGAGTTTATTGAAGTACTAAACAATACACCTACCAGTGAATTCAAATCAGAAATAGAAAAAGTTTTTGATGTTGATAAAATGCTGATGTACGCTGCTTGCAATGTACTTCTGGGAGCATGGGACGATTATTGGGTTTTAGCTAAAAATTTCTACTTCTACCACGATTTGGCAACAGATCAGTTCAAATATATCCCGCATGATTTTGACGGTAGCCTTGGAACCGATTGGTATCATGGCGACATTGCACTTGGCAATGTTTACAATTGGAGCCCAAACCCCGGAAGGCCAATGGTTGATAAGTTACTAGAAGTGCCTGAATACCGCGACCGATATACCCATTTCCTGATGTTGCTATGCATGTATCCCTTTTCATTGGATGCCATGGAACCTGAAATTGACAGAACTGCAGATATGATTCGGGAAACCTTAACGAGCGATCCTTATTGGGGCTGGAATCCTGCTGACTTCGACCTGGCTTTTGATCAGGCCATCACTCAGGGAAGCGTTAAATACGGCATGAAAGAATACATTAAACTCCGCAGAGAATCTGCTTTAGAACAACTGGAAAAAATTGGTCCGTATATTAAACAAATTGATCGCTCACCGATGCTGCCGAATGAAACAGATCCGGTTACCATTGCTCAACTGGTGGTTGATCGGGAAAAGGTGGATACGGTGACATTGGTATACAATGTTGGGAATACTGTTGAGGAAATTATCATGCTTGACGATGGGATAGGAAGTGACGAAGAGGCCAACGATTACGTTTATACCGCACAAATACCAGCTCAAAAAACAAAGCAAAAGGTAATGTATTTTGTGAAGGCGACCAATGCTAGTGGGAAAACGAGTCGTTATCCTGTAGCAAACAAATGGGCAGATTATTCAATCGATTATGAACCTCCTGTATTGTTCGTTAATGAGTTGCTTGCACAAAATGATTCAACCAACACTGACCAAGGGACAGAATACGATGATTGGTTCGAATTGTATAATCCGGGAGATGAGTCGATTAATCTGCAAGGAATGTACGTTAGTGATAATATCTTAATTCCGCGAAAATGGAGATTGGGCAATTTGTCGATTCCTGCCAAAGGGTTTCTTCTTTTATGGGCCGACGGAGATACCGAACAAGGAGCCAATCATGTTTCTTTCAAATTGAGTGGCGGTGGTGAAGAATTGGGATTATTCGACCGTGATGAAAGACAAAATACTGCGATAGATTTCATTAGGTTTGAGGCTCAGGTGGCTGATGTTTCTTATGGCAGGACTCAGGATGGGAATGCGGATTGGATTTTTTTTAAAAATCCAACACCTGGTTATGGTAACAGAGATACCCTCGAAACTCATGAGGATTTATTCGACATTACCGATTTGGGCGGGCAGATTACCGAGGCGAATAATAACTCTCCATCCAACGAATCGATAGGAAATGCAATTGACAACCGAATAGGTACAAAATATCTTACATTTCAGGAATCTACATGGATTGAATATAGTTTGCCTGAACTATCTCTTGTTCAGGGCTATGCTGTTTTTTCTGCTAACGATTCTCCAGAACGTGATCCGGCGAATTGGGAATTCCAAGCCTACGATGAAGAAAATCACAATTGGGTTACGCTGCATAAAGTAGACAATGAACCACATTGGACCAGTAGATTTCAATCCAAAGAATTTTATTTTAGTAATTCAAATAGTTACTACAAGTACCGTTTATATATCAGTTCAGCCCATGGTGCTGATATTGTGCAACTAGCCGAATTGGAGATTTATGGTATTATGGGCGGTGTACCAAATGGTGTTGAGGAAAACTTAAGTGCGAATCTTTCTGTTTTTCCCAATCCGGTTAACGATGTGCTTCATATTTCCGGTGATTCACAACTAAAAGAGATAAGGGTGCATGATCTTTCCGGAAGAATTCTTAAACAAATTCCTCTACAGGGAGAATTCCGAAAAACATTGGATGTTGATGATTTGGGGCCAGGTATTTACATCTTGAACATTGAGACCATTGAAGGAAACATTAAAAATTCGAAATTTCTTAAGTTGTAGTCTTTGTGGAAAAACCGGTTTCATTGAACACCCTACCGGTTTTAAATTCAAACCATACCGAAATTGGAAGTGCTACATATATATGGACAGTAAGTTAGGCTTCAAAAAGCATTAACTTACACTTTCTACCATAGTATAAGTTAACCCCATAATAATCGAACACCTCAATCTATTAAAAGAATTATGTTTTCTACAAAATTGCTATAAGCATTAGAAAACAATCAATAGAGACCAAAAT
Source organism: Bacteroidales bacterium (assembly GCA_041554435.1). Classification (GTDB taxonomy): domain Bacteria; phylum Bacteroidota; class Bacteroidia; order Bacteroidales; family F082; genus BM524. The sequence continues at coordinate 1,601 of JBFFLX010000120.1, read as the reverse complement.
CTTTCAACCAATCATAGAGATTAACAAGTAAATAGTAGTGATCAAGGAAGTTAGATATTTGTTTGGCTCCCGCTACATTGAAGCCTGTATGCAATTTGCATTCAGGCTTTTTTATTGTCTAATAAAAAATCCATTGTGGAAAAACTTCAAATTAGTTTTTACTTCAAATTGACCATCCTAATAAAAAGCATCACATATTTATATTTTTGTATTTGTTTAATTTATTGTAACTTGATCTCCCCGTTGTGGTAAATAATGAGCGTTCTGCCCATTGTTTGTGGCATGTATAAAGTTGAGTCTTTATAAAATTCTTGCATTACTTCAATTTAAAAGTTCCTGAGTAATATGCTTTGGAACCAGATTGCGTAAACTGTTATCCCCAGTTTTTATTTACTTAATTTTATTAAAACAAATATTATGAAAAAATTTTTTAGCTTAAAAATTTTCACGTTTGCAATTATTTTCGCTTTCGCATTATTTTCTGTTAGTTGTGACAAGTCAGATGATGCTATTCTCCCTAATAATTCGGAAGATGCCCAATTAAAAGCAGGTCATTTGCCTGGCAAAGCAGTTAAGAAAGGTGATCAAACTATTGTTGAAATCGCATTGGGACTTGCAGGTGATCTTGAAGATCCTGATGGCGAGTTTAATGAACTGGTAAAGACCCTTCTCGCTGTAGATGATGCCTTAGGAACAGAACTGGTCGCAACTCTTAATGGTACAGATCAGTTTACCGTTTTTGCTCCAACAGACGCTGCTTTTTTTGCACTTTATGATGTTGCAGCAGATTTGGGAATTGATCTGACACCAGAATTGGTTCTTGATGTACTGTTGTATCATGTCACCTACGGCCGCAGAGCAGCAAACAGTGTGGTTCCTAAAAATAAACCCAGAATGATTGAGACCTTACTTGAAGGTGCGTCCTTTAAAGTTGATAATCAAAAAGTTATCTGGGCAGTTGGAAACACCGCCAACATCGTTACGCCAAACATCTCAGCAAGCAATGGAATTATTCATGTCATTGATGCCGTAATTTTACCCATTGAACTTCCATAAACTCCATAAAATTTGATTTTTTCCAAAGATATTATTTGAAAAAATACCTGCAAATCAAAAAGGATTTGGCAATTCTGAGCTAAATCCTTTTGTTCTTTATATGTATGAAACTCAACAAATACCGTAAATAATTTTCAATATTTTAATTAGTACAAGAGAGTTAAAGCCTGATATTTAAAAGAAAGTCGTGCAATTCTACAAGTAAGTAATAATGTTCCAAAAAGTTAGATATTTCGTCTGCTTCCGCTACATTGAGAACCAGATTAAAGCCTGTAAGTTAAATACTTGCAGGCTTTTTTGTTTTATATTGGTACACATACGATACATATTCCATGTTGAGGCACAAAAAGCAACCAAAAAATTAATAACTTTTAACTATTGATAAATCGGGTCTGCATATTTAAATCAAATTCTTCACAATCAAACAGAACGTTAGTTTCTTATTCTGGGACTCGTATTTTCGAATTTTTTTAAAGCAAGACATTTATATTTTGCCATCTACACCTATAGGTGTTCGGATGGTATTCATCTGGTGTTTGAAGTAT
>JBFFLX010000119.1:0-10610 GCA_041554435.1 Bacteroidales bacterium | reverse complement strand
GCCTACACAAAGTTTCGGCAGGCAAGCCATGCCTACACTTCATTTACGCTTGCGCCATGTGCCTACGCTGAAGCTTCGGCGCAAGCGTAAGCTTCAGCGTAGGAGCACGGCAGGCAAGCTTGCAACACGCAAAAATCCTATCAATTCTACACTCCACACCAATATAATAATTTCATTAAATTTGCCCCATGAAAAAACTAATTGTACTGTTTTCATTTGTTCTTCTATTGGGTTCCTGCGGACAAAAAACCGTATTCAAGGAGTTTCATCGGTTCGATAATATAAGTTGGGACAGGTTTGATTTACTTAAATTTGATGTGGATGTACAAAAAGATCAAAAACTGGATTTCGATCTGCTATTGCGTCATCATACTTATTATCCTTATGATTATTTGGATGTAAACATTACTTTTTATACACCTTCCGGAGCAAGCATGTCGAGGGATTATCATTTTAAACTTAAAAATAAAGATGGCTCATGGAAATCTGACGGACTAGGTGATTTTTGGGATATTGAACTTCCCATTCGCAATGAAATGCTTTTTAGCGAAAGTGGAATTTGCAAGGTGCGAATAGAAAACAAAATGACAAAAATTAATACTCCCGGTATAATTGAGGTGGGTCTGAAGGCCAGGATTTCGAATTAAATTTTTCATTTTTGTTTAATATTTATAGGTACTGCCTGAATTAAACTCATAGCATAAACACAAGGCTTGTCTTCCGGTAACCTTCCCTAAAAATCAGATAGTTTATAATTAAACAAAATGTTTAATTTTAACTGTTTACTATGAAAAGAAAAAAGTTTAGTGAAGGCCTTAATAAGTTTTTCTAACCCATTAGTATTAAGTGTTTGAAAACAAATAGGATGCGCATTTTGAATTCAAAAAAATACTCAAATGTCCAATTTATTGTTTGATGCTTCTTATTAATAATTATCTTTACAAATTAAACTCTCTCCCGATGGATAAGCGATGGATATTAAATAAAAAGACAGATTTTGAGAGTGTTGAGCGCTTGTCGAAAGAACTCAATATTAACAAAAAACTGGTCAGTTTATTATTCTCGAGAGGAGTAAATAATTTTGATGAAGCTAAACAATTCTTTCGACCTAAACTTGAACACCTTCATGATCCTTTTTTGATGAAAGACATGGACAAAGCCGTCGAAAGGGTTTTGTTGGCTGTTGAAAAAGGTGAAAAAATAATGGTTTACGGCGACTATGATGTTGACGGTACAACCGCTGTTTCTTTATTATATACTTTCCTCAAGTTCTTTTATAAAAATGTAGAGTTTTATATTCCCGACAGATATAATGAAGGCTATGGAATTTCTTTCAAGGGAATTGACTATGCAGAGAGTGCAGGAGTTAGTTTAATGATAGCCCTCGACTGTGGCATAAAAGCAGTAGATAAGATACTTTATGCCAAAGAAAAGGGCATTGACTTTATAATATGTGATCATCACCGTCCCGGAGATAGCATACCCGAAGCTGTGGCCGTTTTGGATGCAAAACAAGATGATTGTAATTATCCATTTAAGGAACTTTCGGGTTGCGGTGTGGGTTTTAAACTTGCCCAGGCAATAGCAAGTAAAAAAAATATTCCTGAAGAAAAAGTCTTTAGCCTTATCGATTTAGTGGTGGTTAGTATTGCTGCCGACATAGTTCCCATGGTTGGCGAAAACAGGGTTATGGCTTATTATGGGCTTAAAAAAATTAATAGCGAACCCAGCAATGGAATTTGCTCTATTTTAAAATCAGCCGGAGTACTTCCTACGGAAGAAAAGGATTCAAAATTTTATTTTACCAAAGAAATAACCATTAGTGATTTGGTGTTTTCTTTGGGACCAAGAATAAATGCTGCAGGACGAATTGAGAATGCTACAAATTCGGTGCGACTATTAATTAGCACTAATACCGAATATGCAGAAAAACTTGGCGCACAAATTAATGAGTTAAATTCCACACGCAGAGATCTTGACGCCAATATTACCAAAGAAGCTATAGAGCAAATCGAGGAAAACATACAAAATACCAATAAAAAAGCCACTGTTGTTTTCAATCCCGAATGGCATAAAGGAGTAATAGGTATAGTTGCGTCACGACTCATAGAGAAGTTTTATAAGCCTACCATAGTATTTACAAAATCCGGAGATTTGATAACAGGTTCTGCCCGATCGATAAAAGGTTTCGATATTTACGACGCCATCGATAATTCGAGTTATATGCTGGAACATTTTGGCGGACATACTTATGCAGCAGGACTGGCTTTAAAACCTGAAAATCTGGATCTTTTTATAGCAGAGTTTGAAAAATATGCAGATGAAAATCTCAGCGAAGAGTTAATGACTCCGGAAATTTCAATAGACGAAGAATTAGACGTTTCTGATGTTAATGTAAAATTCTTTAAAATATTAAAACAATTTGCTCCTTTCGGTCCCGGCAATATGTCGCCCGTATTTGTTTCTAACAATGTTATCGACACAGGATATGCCAAAATTGTTGGTAAAAATGGACAGAAACACCTAAAATTTTCTGTGGTACAAACCACAAAAAGAGGGGCTCCAATACCCTCAATAGGTTTTAATTTAGGTCATCATTACGACAAAATTAAACAATCGGTTCCTTTCAGCATTTGCTATCATATAGAAGAAAATACCTGGCTTGGAAGAACTAGTCTTCAGTTAAGAGTTTTGGATATTAAATTTCAGAATCCTGATCTGGAGGAAACAGATTTTTGAGTTTTATAGAAACAGCTATCAATATTACACCTAAAATAAAAGCAAGTATTCCGCTTATTATTACTAAATATCTTGCCGACTCAAAAGGATTAAAGAAAAGTAAAGTTCCAAGTGCGAGAGTTATTAATCCGTTTATAAGTAATACATTTCTGGTTCCATTGCTAAAATTACTTTTTGCTAAAATAAACAACTGCAACACACCCAGTAATATAGCCCAACTTCCTATTACAATTACAAATATTTGTAAAGATCGCTGAGTATAAAAGGTTAATAATGCTCCTATTACTATGGTGATTATGGAAAAGGTCATATCCCCTGCATAAGGTAAATTATTCTTCATATTATTAACAACACCAAAAAGCATTGCCAAACCTATTATAAGAATAACAATTCCAAAATACATAACGATGCTTAATAATGTTATTTTAGATACAAACATTGCCATTAAGCCATATAAAATTGCTATTATTCCATTAAAGGTTAATATCATCCAGTTGTTTAATGATCGTGTTGCCATGATATTTGATTTTTTTATGTAAAGATAATTCAATTATTTCATTTCGATTTAATTATATTTATTTTTGTTATTAGTTTTCAATCCAAATTAATTAGTAATGGAAGAGTTTTTTAATAAGGAGTTTTACGGAAATACTGTTTTAGACTGGGTAATTGCAATTTCAATAATTATTGGTTCTATTTTGTTGGCAAAGGTTATTTTTTTTATCATCGGTCGCTTTGTTAAACAGATTACCAAGCGTACGAAAAACAAATTCGACGATATACTGGTTGATAAATTTGAAGAGCCTGCAGTTTTTGCAATTATTATTTTAGGCATTTGGTATGGATTAACCACCTTAAATCTTGATGAGGAAAATTTAAAGTTAATAAAACATGCATATTATCTGCTTATAACATTTAATGCAGCTTGGTTTGTTACAAGGTTTCTGGATGCAATGATAGAGGAGTATCTTGTTCCTCTGGTTGAAAAAACCGAAACCGACCTCGACGATCAACTATTGCCTATTGCCCGTAAATCGGTAAAAACAGGAATTTGGATACTTGCAATTGTGGTAGGTTTAAACAATGCCGGATATGATGTTGGGGCCCTTATTGCAGGACTTGGGTTAGGAGGTTTGGCGTTTGCTCTGGCTGCTAAAGATTCCATTTCTCATTTCTTTGGAGGATTTGTATTGTTTACCGACAAACCTTTTAAAATAAAAGACAGAATAATTACAAATGACTTTGAAGGCTTTGTTACAGAAATTGGTATCAGAAGTTCCAGAATAAGAACATTGGATGGACGCCTGGTTACTATTCCAAATGCTGATATTGCTAATAATACCATAGTTAATGTTAGTTCAGAACCTAGTAGAAAAATTATTCTGGACCTTGGCTTAACTTATGATACTTCCGTAGAGAAAATGGAAGAAGCCATGAAGATATTAAAACAAATAACCGTTGATAACGATTGTATTGAAGAGGCAAAAACAGTTACATCTTTCACTGCATTTAACGATTTTTCCTTAAATATCAGGTTTATATATTTTATAAAGAAAGGTTCGGGCATATATGAAACCATGAATAATATCAATTTGGAAATATTAAAACGCTTTAATGAAAATAAACTGGAATTTGCCTTCCCTACTCAAACTATTTATAGTAAGAGTGAATAACTAAATGGTCGAATGGTCGACTATAAAACCTTTTCCAGTTTAACTGTAAAATGCCTTAAAATAGGTGCTTCTTTAATAATTTTATAACCGCTGCTTATCTTATCCCTACGGTCGAAAACATTAATTATTGAAGCCGCTACATAATCCATATGGTTATTAGTATAAACCCTACGGGGAATTGCAAGTCGTAATAATTCCAGGTCGGGATAACGATTTTCTCCGGTACCAGGATCTCTGTCGGCCAAGAGGGTACCAATTTCAACACCTCTTACTCCACCTTCTATATATAGTTCAATTCCAAGTGTTTGGGCAATATATTCTTCCTTGCGTACATTCGATAAAAACTTTTTAGCATCTACAAATATTGCATGACCTCCATAAGGATACTGAATTGGGATGCCATAATCTTTTAATTTTTTTCCCAAATAAGCTACTTGTCCTATTCTTGTTTCCAGATAATCGAATTCTGTTCCTTCATAAAGACCTTGCGCAAGAGCATTCATGTCTCTTCCCGACATACCTCCATATGATAAATAACCTTCAAATAAAATGTTGAAAACACTGGCAGCATCATAATCTTCTTCATGCCTGAAACCAATAAATCCACCCATATTAACAATGGCGTCTTTCTTTGAACTCATTGTCATGCCGTCGGCATAGGAAAACATTTCTTTAACTATTTCTCTAACAGATTTATCCTCATAGCCTTTTTCCCTTATTTTAATAAAATATGCATTTTCAGCAAAGCGTGCCGAATCGTAGAATACAGGTATTTCGTATTTATCGGCAACCTTTTTTACATCGCGCATATTTTGCATTGAAACCGGCTGACCGCCAGAAGAGTTGCAGGTTACCGTAACTATAATGAGGGGTATCTTTTCTTTGGGATGGCTTTTTAAAACCTCTTCCAGTTTATTAAGGTCAACATTTCCTTTAAAGGGATGATCGAGGGTTGTATTAAAAGCTTCATCGATGGTACAATCAACAGCATGTGCTTTCCTGAATTCTATATGCCCTTTGGTAGTATCGAAATGTGAGTTGCCCGGGATGATATCTCCTTCTTTAATTTTAGAAGAAAACAAAACATTTTCAGCTGCTCTTCCCTGATGTGTGGGAAGGAAATAATCGAAACCCGTAATATCTTTTATGGCTGCCTTAAGTTTAAAGAAAGAAGATGCTCCTGCGTAACTTTCATCACCTAACATCATTTCCGACCATTGTTTATCGCTCATGGCTCCGGTACCCGAATCGGTTAGCAAGTCAATAAATACTTTATCGCTACTTAAGTTGAACAAATTATAACCAGCCTCTTTTATCCATTTTTCTCTTTCTTGTCGAGTACTTTTTTTTAACGACTCGACCATTTTTATTTTATATGATTCTGCAAATGGTAATTCCATTGTAATAAAAATTAAATAATAATTAAATGAGATTTCTTCTTCAAGAACTGAAGTAAAGGGGATTACGCAAAACTATCGCGTTTTTTTATTGAGCGATAGGTCATTTTTCTGGTTATTCTAAAAATGTTGCTCATGATAAATGATTAATAATTAGCAGACGTCAAATATAATATTTTTTTCAGTATTTGTAACCATATAAAATATGCTGCGTCAAAAAGGCAAAGTTTAATTAAAAATTAATATCATGAATGATTTAGTACCTGTTTTAGTAACCGCAATAATATTTGGATTTGTATATTCAACTATTCAGTTATTTGTAAGAAAGAAAGAAAGATTAGCCCTTTTAGATAAAGGAGCTGACGCATCATTTTTTATCAGTCCGCAAAAACGTCAGTCATTTATTGCCTTAAAAGTAGGTTTATTATGTATTGGTGTTGCTGTGGGAGTAATTTTAGGCAGTATTTTATACAATACCGGAGTAATGGAAGAAGAAGCCGCATATTTTTCAATGATATTTCTCTTTGGTGGTATAGGTTTGGTAGTAGACCACTTTATGGAGAAGGCTGAGAGAAAAGAAATGAAGGATTAATAAATAATAATACTAATTGCAATAGCCGTCTTGCCTTAGGCAAGACGGCTTTTTTTATGCAACTTTAAGGGTTTTGATACTTTTCGTAACATCATTTGGGCTTGTATATTTTGTCAATCTTACTTTTTTATGCTGTTCAGCACATATGGGACAATGAGACATCTTTACAGGAAAAATATAATCGCATTCTTCGCAATAATAATAACTTATGCGAGAGGATCTTCTCCTTTGTCGTAACATTAATATCAAGCCCACCAATGGTGTTAATAACAAACTAGTAATAAATATTTTTAGCCCTTCACTGTATTTTTCTATACCAATAGCAGTAAGTAAAAAAGTAATTACCAGATAAATAGCAATAATATAGATAAGCATAATTTTGATTTTAGCGGTATTATCCCCTTACAACTCTCAGACCAAAGGATATAATAATCTGTATTTCTGGATATTACCTGTTTATTAAAAATCTTCTTTAAATTATAACTTATAAAATCGGAGAGTAATTTTTCCTTTTTCGTATAGTAAATGGGGGGGTAATTAATTAAATGGGAGGTTTTTATGAAATTCTAACTTTCTGTGATTTGCCTTGTCTTTTACTTCTAATTTTTCTTCATCGGAATATTTATACCAGGAACGGATTTCATCCATAGTTCTAAAACAACCCATACAAACATCCTTTTCGTTTTTTACACAAACATGAATACAGGGGCTTTTTATATTGCTGTTTATACTCATCTGTTAAGTTGCATTTTAATTCTTGAAACCACCATTTCTATTGCAACTTTATTATTTCCTCCCTGGGGAATTATCAGGTCGGCAAACTTTTTTGTGGGCTCAATAAACTGTTCATGCATTAATTTCACAAACTTGCTGTAATGGGTTAATACATCATCTAGCGAGCGACCTCTGGAAATAGTATCTCTGGTAATAATGCGCATTAGCCTGTCGTCGCCATCAGTTAAAACGAAAAGTTTTATATCCATAAGGTCTCTCAATAACTTATTTGTAAGAACCAATATGCCTTCAACAATTATTATTCTGTTTGGTTTAATAATGTCGTATGTATCTAGCCTTGCACAACTCACATAATCGTAATTGGGCATTTTAATACTTTCCCCTTTTCTCAACATTTGAAGATGCTTAATAAGCAAAGTCCATTCGATGGAATTAGGATGGTCGAAATTGATTTTTAACTTTTCTTCTTTGGAAAGATGACCGTTATCAAAATAATAGGCATCCTGTGGAATAACGGTAACTACATCAGGAGGTAAGGCTTCCACAATTTTATTAACGACGGTGGTTTTTCCCGATCCGCTTCCTCCGGCAATTCCTATTATTAGCATAATGAATATTTGAAAAACAAAAATATAAAATGTAAGTCAATATCTACTTACTAAAATGATAAAAAGAATGTTTGAAAGATATGGCACTTCTAAAAAACCATACTACATCAAAAAACTCATCATAATACCGGCAGCAACAGCAGAACCGATAACACCTGAAACATTAGGTGCCATAGCATGCATTAGCAGGTGATTTGAAGGATCATATTTTAAACCTTCGGTTTGAACCACTCTAGCACTATCGGGAACTGCCGAAACTCCTGCAGCCCCTACCAATGGATTAATTTTCTTTCCTTCAGTGAGAAAAAGATTCATAAACTTGGCAAACAAAACTCCTCCTGCTGTAGCAACAATAAACGACAATGCTCCCAACACAAAAATCAATATACTTTGAGAAGTGAGGAATACATCCGCCTGAGTTGATGCTCCCACTGTTAATCCCAGAAGTATGGTTACTATATCAATCAATGAATTTCTGGCTGTATCGGCAAGACGTTTTGTAACCCCGCTTTCTTTCAAAATATTTCCAAAAAACAACATTCCCAACAATGGTAATGCTCCGGGAGAAATAAAAGTTGTAAGTATTAATGCAACTATGGGGAAAATTATTTTCTCAAGTTTACTTACGGCTCTTGGTGGTTTCATGCGTATTACCCTTTCTCTATTACTGGTTAGTAAACGCATTATAGGAGGCTGAATTACAGGGACTAATGCCATATAAGAATAGGCTGCTATTGCAATAGGCCCAATTAAGTTTTGTGTTTGAAGACCATTGATAATTCCTCCATTTGCCAGTTTTGAGGACAAGAATATTGCTGTTGGACCATCAGCACCACCAATAATTCCAATTGCTCCGGCCTCGGGCATATTAAAGCCTAAAAATAAGGCTCCCAGAAATGTTAAGAAAATACCCACCTGAGCAGCAGCTCCAAGGAGCATTAATTTAGGGTTGGAAATAAGAGATGAAAAGTCGGTCATGGCTCCGATTCCCAGAAATATTAGCGGTGGATAGATGCCTTTCATAACTCCATAATAAAGATAGTTTAAAACACTGCCTTCCTGATAGATTCCAAGTTGAAGGTTTATTCCCCCATCCTGAAAAAATGGTATATTTCCAATAATTATTCCCGTACCTATGGGGATTAATAAAAGGGGTTCGTAATCGTATTTTATAGCCAGATAGATAAAGAAAAGCCCCACAACTATCATTATAATATTTCCTGCACTGGCGTTTCTAAAACCTGTATAACTGAAAAACTTATACAATCCCTCCATTGGGCTTTCGTCATCTACTGTTTTTGTATGCGACTCGGTAATATTTATTCCATCCGGTGATTTTGAAAACCCATTTTGTACGAAAACAATATTCATTAATGCCAATACAGCAATAATACCAAATACCGTAAATGCTCTTTTTAAACCAAACATTATGTTATTATTTTAATTCCAATATCATCAATACATCATCCTGCAAAACTGAGTCGCCTACAGCAACCTGAATTTTGGAAATTATGCCATCTTTTTCTGCAAGCATATCGTTTTCCATTTTCATAGCTTCATATTGCAGGAGTTTATCACCTTTTTTTACTTCATCTCCTGCTTTGGCAAAAATTTGCAGAATATTACCCGGAAGAGGTGCTTTTACCTTAAACTCTCCTTCGGCCATCTTTTTAATTTTGTCGGAACCTTCGGGGTGTTTTACTGAAGATCTCTTTAAAATAGGCGTTTTTGAGGCAGTAGTTTCCTTTTTTAATTCAACCTCATAACATGTTCCGTTGACTTCGATTTTGGCTTTGTTGCCTTCCATCTTTTTAACGTCAACTTCGTAATTATTACCTCTTATTGTAAATTTAAATTTATGCATGTCTAGCGATTAAAATTTCTCATACCATAGATCTTAGCGCTCCATGGAGTATAATTTTTTGATATTTTCTTTATTGTAAGTTTTCCGCTTTCTTCATCATGAAGAAGTGTATGCAGATATAAAGCCATGGCTATTGCTGCCGAAACTTCACCACTTATTTCTATTTCATCTTCCTTAATTTGATGGAGGCGACCCTCTCGGGCCAAATGGCGTTTAGTTCTTGCAAGCAATATTTTCGATACTGCTGTAAAAACATAAAATAGAACAACAAGAGCCGCAAAAACAATTACATATCCTGTTATTGCTATAACTATTCCCTTTTCAAGGAACTCCGGAACTTCGAATAATAATGTCATAATTATATTTTTTTATAGTGGTATATTCGAATGCTTTTTTGGTGGATTGGTATCCTTTTTGGTTGCCAGCACTTTTAGAGCCCGAATAATTCTGAACCTGGTATTTCTTGGTTCGATAACATCATCGATAAAACCATAACTGGCAGCTTCAAAAGGGTTGGCAAATTTATCGCGGTAAGCGGCTTCCTTTTCGAGAATAAATTTTTCTTTTTCTTCGGGATTTTCTATGGAACGGGCATGTTTACCTTCCAGTATTTCCACAGCTCCTTCAGGACCCATAACCGCAATTTCGGCAGAAGGCCAGGCGTAGTTAATGTCTCCTCTAAGTTGTTTGGAACCCATTACATCGTGTGCTCCTCCATAGGATTTACGAAGTGTAATAGTAATTTTTGGTACCGTTGCTTCGCCGTAGGCAAATAATAATTTTGCCCCATGTAATATAATACCTCCGTACTCCTGAGCACTTCCCGGAAGGAAGCCCGGTACATCAACCAATGTTACTATTGGAATGTTAAAAGCATCGCAAAAACGTACAAAACGTGCTGCTTTTCTGGAAGCATTTATGTCGAGCACTCCAGCCAGATAATTCGGCTGATTAGCAACAATACCAACAGGCATTCCGTTAAATTTAGCATATCCTGTAACT
>JBFFLX010000118.1:0-10780 GCA_041554435.1 Bacteroidales bacterium | reverse complement strand
GGATTTGGAAGGTAATATTGTTAATAATTATGACATTTCTTCTCCCATGGATATTGGATTTATACCAAGACTTAATTTTTTTAATGATTCATCAATAATATGTGCAGGTTTTTGGGGTAATGGAAATAGTGCTGACAATAGATTAGTATTACTTGATACAATTGGTAATATTATCGAACAAAAAATTTTAGTTGAAACAGATCGTGTGGGAGAGACCAATGTTACTTCCGATGGAAAAATACTATATTTTGTTGAGGATGTTGATGACAACGACCATTTTGAAGTTTTTCTCTTTAAGGTTAACGAGGAGTTGGATAGTGATACTATTTATACCCAAACCTTTACTTATGATAGCCTTTGTCCGTATCCGGTACAAAGTGATACCATAGCCATAGAAGGCTGCGGTTTAATTCTAGGTAATAATGAAATATATCCGGAAACTAAGACAAAGGATATTCTGGAGGTTTTCCCCAATCCAGCATCAAAAAGTTTTACAGTTAAATCCACACATTTAGAAAGTGGAGGAATACTACAACTAATAAATATGCAAGGGCAAAATGTATTTCAAGAAAATATCCCCTCAGGCATCGTAAGCCATGAGGTAGATGTTTCCGGTTTGCAAAAGGGAATTTATCTTGTAAGGTTTAAATCGGGGAAAGGGAACGAGATTTCGGCGAGGATTGTGGTGAAATGAGTAAAAGAAGTTGCAAGATGCAAGATGCAGGTTCGCTTTGTTAAAAATAATACGTTTATGTGATCCAAATTGTTTATTTTTTAATCGTATATCTTTGATTTACTTTATCTTACTTCGAAATTCTGCATTCGTTGATCGATGTTCGATATTCTAAAAACGTTTTGTGTTTCGTAGAGCAATCCATTTGAACACCGAACACCGATCAGTCGGTAGACTGACACGTCAACGAACGCCGATCCGTCAGGGGACGGACAGGATGATGAAGTGGGGGACATAGAACAATTAATTATCACCAAAACCCTTGGTGTTACTTCGTGGCTTGGAGACTTTGTGGCAATAAAAAATAATCACACTTTATGAGTATATTGCAGGAATTTATTTTATCAATATAAAACTTGATGGAATTATTAAAGAGTCGGAGAAGTTAGTTATTCTTAAGTAATATGAAAATTATTAATATTAGATTCATTCATATTTTTTGTCTGTTGATAATTACATTAGGTCTTCAAAGTCAGAATCGATGGACTAATACTTACCTTGATGGCGAAGACCCATTTGGCAAAGATGTATCTGTACATTACGATCATGGTTTTCTAATTCTAGGCAAATACGGACCAAATTATCCATCTTTTAACTGGTTAATAAAAACCAATATTAATGGTGAAGTAATGTGGGAAAAAGTGATAGGTACAAATAATACACCAACATTTTTTGAAGAAGTTGTTTTAGATGATTTCGGAAATTGCTATATTGCAGGATCAACTTACTATTATGGAGAAGATGATTCTGATCCTTTAATTATTAAATTAAATCCCTGTGGAGAAAAAGAATGGTGCCGGGTTTTTTCAGAAGATGGAAATAATTACTCAAGATCGCTTGTTGTAAATAGTGACAATAGTATTACCGTTGTGTTGTCGTACATGCATTGGCCTCCAAATGTAAATAGAATTTGTTTATCCCGCCTTGATTCAGATGGTAATTTATTATGGAAGAAGTATTATAATGGACAGGATAGTTTAATATTTGGACAGGACATGTACAATATAATTAAAACTCCTGATAATGGTTATCTACTGACAGGTATTTGTTATTACCCTGACCCGGAAAATCCCGAATTAAATTGGAGAAAGCCTTATTTTATTAAAACCGATTCTGATGGTAACTTCTTATGGGAAAGAGTTATTCATCAGGATGTTGCTGATCCGGGAGGAGAGGCATGGAATACGGTAATAAGTCCTGATAGTGTTTATTTTTATTCCTCATTAAGCAATTATTATCATAACCCATATAGATATGCACCAACCTTATTAAAAATGGATATGGAAGGTAATATTATTGATATATTTGATATTGCATCTCCCTCAACTTATGGTAAATTGAATGAGGCAAAATTTATAAGTGATTCAACTCTTATGGCAAGTATTGCTATGGGTAGTAGCGCTCCAAAAGCAGTTATAATAGATACTTTAGGAAATATTGTTTATCAGACAAATTTATTGGATAATGAATGGATGGCAAATACAGAGGTAACACAAGACAATAAACTTCTCTATTTAACAATGTTGCATGATGATGAGGATAATTTCTCCACTTATCTTTTTAAACTCAACAATCAACTTCAGAGTGATACAATTTATTCTCAAATATTTAATTATGACAGTTTGTGTCCATATCCAATTGTAAACGATACTATTGTTCCTGATAACTGTGTAATAATTGTTGGAAATGGGGAATTAATAACCGTACAGGAAGAACAGATAAGTGTTTTTCCCAACCCCGCATCAAAAAGTTTTGTTGTCAAATCGGCGCATTTGGAACAAGGTGGAATACTACAACTTATAAATATGCAAGGGCAAAATGTAATGTTAGAAAATGTGCCCTCAGGCTCAACAAACTTTAAAGTAGATGTTTCTGATTTGATGAAAGGAATTTATTTAGTTAATTTTAAATCTGATAAAGGAAAAGAGGTTTCAGCGAGGGTTGTGGTTAATTGATATGCTATTATTGCCATAACGATTAATTCGAAAACAAAATTTTTTGGGATACCCAAATAATTCGGAATTCGAAATTCGACATTCGTTGACTTGTCCGGCTCCTGACGGATCGATATTCAAAAAACGTTTTGTGCATCGTAGAATAATTTTTTTGAACACCGAATATCGATCAACGAACACCGAATGATGAAGTTGGGTTTCAAAATGATATTTTATTTAGATAATATCATTTCGTTGCCGAGCTTCACTTCTAAAATCGATATTCGTTAATCGGTGTTCGATATTCTTAAAATCGTTTTATAAATCGTAGAGTATTAATTTTAACACCGAACACCGATTAACGATCACTGACCTGCCTCGTCGGCAAACAAGATGATGAAGTTGGGGACTTAGAACGATTATTTATCACCAAAACCCTTGGTGTTACTTCGTGGCTTGGAGACTTTGTGGCTATTAATATACCCTATACATCTTTACATCCTGCTAGTAAATGCTGAATTGGGGTTACATTGAATACTAGCCGGCTCACAACAAAATAAATTCCTGAGATTCCTCACCCCTATACTTATCTTTAATTTTAAACGATCAGGTTGGGGATTCGGAATGACATTTTGGTTTTTATTTATAGAATTAATGATTTATATTTTGCTAATATGGCCTTAACAAAATGCCTACAAACCTAATGAACCCGCAACACGTAACTCGTAACACGAATCTCGCATCTCGCAACAAAATAAATTCCTGAGATTCCTCACCCCAAAACTTATCTTTAATTTTACACGATAGGGCAGGGGATTCGGAATGACCCTCCTTCACTGCGTTTCGGAGGGCCAGGCGTTCCCAATTATTCCATCCTGCATTGAAATTCCGGAGGTTAAGGAATGACGTAATGAGATTATTTATGGAATTAGTGATAATTATTTCTCTAATAAGGCCTTAATAATATGCTTGAAACCTTATGCAACCCGCAACTCGCAACCCGAATCTCGCAACAAAAACCTTAATCATTCAGCCTTAGCACTACAAGGAATGCCGACTGTGGAACCTCCACATTTCCTACCTGGCGCATACGTTTTTTACCCTTTTTCTGCTTTTCCAGAAGTTTGCGTTTACGGGTAATATCGCCACCATAACATTTTGCTGTTACGTCTTTTCTTACTGCTTTAACAGTTTCGCGGGCAATAACTTTTGCTCCAATGGCTGCCTGAATGGCAATGTCAAATTGCTGACGAGGAATTAATTCCTTGAGTTTAACGCAAATCTTTCTTCCCAAATCATAGGCATTGTCGTGATGGGTAAGGGTGGAAAGAGCATCCACTGATTCACCATTCAACAAAATATCGAGCTTTACCAGTTTTGCCGGTTGATATCCGGTAACGTGATAGTCGAAAGAAGCGTAACCCTTTGAAATACTTTTTAGTTTATCGTAAAAGTCGAAAACAATTTCGCCCAAAGGCATATCCATTGTTATTTCAACACGTGTAGTTGTAAGATAAACCTGATTTTTTAAAGTTCCTCTTTTGTCGAGGCACAGTTTCATAACGGGACCAATATAGTCGGCACTTGTAATGATTTGTGCTTTTATAAAAGGTTCTTCAATATGATCGATATATTTTTGTTCGGGTAAGCCAGAAGGATTATGGACTTCTATTCTCTCATTTCTATTGGTAACTACCTGATACGAAACATTGGGCATGGTGGTAATTACACTCATGTCGAACTCCCTGTCGAGGCGTTCCTGAATAATATCCATATGCAATAAACCAAGGAAACCACAACGAAATCCAAAACCCAGTGCAGCTGACGATTCAGGCTCATAGGTCAGCGAGGCATCATTTAGTTGAAGTTTCTCCATTGAGTTCCTAAGTTCCTCATAATCATCGGCATCTATTGGGTAAATACCTGCAAAAACCATAGGTTTAACATCTTCAAAACCTGCTACTGCCGCGCATGGTCT
The DNA here is from genome assembly GCA_041554435.1 of Bacteroidales bacterium. Lineage (GTDB taxonomy): Bacteria > Bacteroidota > Bacteroidia > Bacteroidales > F082 > BM524. The sequence goes on along the minus strand of JBFFLX010000118.1, from coordinate 6,135 downwards.
TTCGACATGAGTTATGGTATCACCAACTTTCACCTCTTTGGAGGTTTTAATGCCTGAAATTATATAACCAACATCTCCGGCTTTAAGCACATTTCTGGGTTCCGGCTTTAGGCGAAGAACTCCAATTTCGTTGGCTTCGTATTCCTTTTTTGTGTTTACAAATTTTACCAGGTCGTTTTTATGAATCTCGCCATTCATAACTCTGAAATAGGCAATAATTCCTCTGAAGGAGTTAAAAACAGAATCGAATATTAAGGCTTGAAAAGGACCATCAGGATCTCCTTTTGGAGCAGGCACCTTTTGTACAATGGTTTTCAAAATATTGTCGATACCGTAACCGGTTTTTCCACTGGCTTCAATAATATCTTCATAATCGCAACCGATGAGATCAACAATTTGGTCTTTAACTTCATCGGGCATGGCGTTAGCCAGATCCATTTTGTTTAGTACCGGAATAATTTCCAGATCGTGTTCTATGGCAAGATATAAGTTTGAAATTGTTTGAGCCTGAATACCCTGAGTTGCATCAACAATTAGGAGAGCACCTTCGCAGGCAGCGATAGATCGTGAAACTTCATAGGAAAAATCAACATGGCCGGGAGTGTCGATAAGGTTGAGAACATATTTTTCATTATTCTCAGTATAGTCCATTTGAATTGCATGGCTTTTTATGGTAATCCCCCTTTCACGCTCCAACTCCATGTCGTCGAGTACCTGATCCTGAGCGTCGCGATCGCTAACGGTGCCGGTCAACTGCAGAAGCCTGTCGGCAACTGTACTCTTTCCATGATCGATATGAGCTATTATGCAGAAATTTCTAATGTTTTTCACTGTTTTTCCTTTAGTTTTTTGTTGTTAAAATGCGAGTGTAAAAATAGTATTTTTTAAATGCCCGGAATCAATGCGTCGGACAATTCATATTCAACATCTGATAAAAATTTTATGGACTTTTCTATCTCGTCGTGCATAACCTTATCGTTCTCAATAAAGGCTACCTTTTCGCGGTATTTTGCTATGAAATCTTCAATAAATTCAGATGATTTTTCAGGTCTTCTGAAGTCGAGGGCCTGGGCAGCATTGAAAAGTTCGATAGCCAGTATTCTTTGAAGGTTTTCCACTACTCTGTATCCTTTGGTGGCTGCATTAGCTCCCATGCTAACATGGTCTTCTTGTCCTTGTGACGACTCTATGGAATCGACGGAAGCAGGAGTGCACAATTGTTTATTCTGATTAACGATGGAAGCCGCTGTATACTGCGGAATCATAAATCCTGAATCCAGGCCGGGATTTGCAACCAGAAATGGAGGTAAACCACGTTTTCCGTGTAATAACTGATATGTTCTCCTTTCGGAGATATTTCCCCATTCTGCTGCAGCTATTGCCATATTGTCTAAAGCCAGGGCCAGCGGTTGACCGTGAAAGTTACCTCCCGAAACAATTATATCCTCATCCGGAAATATTGTGGGATTGTCGGTTACAGCATTTATTTCACTGGAGAAAACGGTGGCTACATAATTTATTGAGTCTTTTGAAGCCCCGTGAACCTGTGGAATACAACGGAATGAATAAGGATCCTGCACATGTTCTTTGTGCCTGTTTATCAGTTCACTACCTTCTAAAATTGTTCTGAACCTTTCGGCAGTCTGTATCTGTCCTTTATGATTACGTATTTGATGCAGCCTGTCCATAAATGGTTCTATTCTGCCATCGAAGGCATCCAAAGAAATAGCACCAATAATATCGGCCAGTTCTGAAAGGCGGAAGAGTTTCAATAGAGAATAAACTCCATAAGCACTCATAAACTGAGTTCCATTAAGCAGGGCAAGTCCTTCTTTTGATTGTAGTTTAAGAGGTTCCCAGCCAAACATTTTCAGCATTTCTGCCGATTTCATCCGCTTGCCGTTTACATAAACCTCACCATATCCAATTAATGGCAACGACATATGAGCAAGAGGAGAAAGGTCGCCGGAAGCACCCAATGAACCCAATTGATAAACAACAGGAACCACATCATTATTAAAGAAATCAATTAAACGCTGAACAGTTGAAAGTTGAACTCCCGAATGGCCGTAGGAGAGCGATTGTGCTTTTAAGAAAAGCATTAACCTAACTATGTCGGCAGGAACCTCATCTCCCACACCACAGGCATGCGATTTTACAAGGTTTTCCTGAAGTTTGCCCAAATCCTCTTCGCCAATGGTTTTATTGTATAAAGCACCAAAACCGGTGTTAATACCATAAATAGGCGTTTTTTGAGTCGCCATTTTATTGTCAAGATATTCGCGGCACTTAACAATTAATTTTGCCGACTCTTGTGATAATTCAAGTTTTTTATCCTGTTTTAAGATGTCGAATATGGTCTTAAAATTCAGTTTGTCAGGACTTATTTTGTATATTGACATATAAATATTACTCTTTTAAAACATTAACTACTTGCGATAACTTCAAATTGTGTTGAGCACCGGTCTCCATATTTTTTAATGTATAGAAACCTGATTTAATTTCTTCTTCTCCAATCAAAAGCACATAAGGTATCGACTTTTGGTTGGCGTACTTCATTTGTTTTTGCATTTTAACATTGTCGGGATAAAGTTCCGCCTTTATATCCATACGATGCATTTCTTCCAAAATTTTAAGGGCCAGCATTGCTTCTTTTTCACCAAAGTTGCTAATCATTAATTTGCTGGTACTTTCGGCTTGATTTGGGAAGCCATCAGTTTCTTCCAGCACATCATAAATACGATCGGCACCAAATGAAACACCTACACCTGAAATATCGGGCATACCGAAAATTCCCGTAAGGTTGTCGTAACGTCCTCCGCCACAAACACTTCCAATGTTTATATCATTAGCTTTAACTTCAATAATTGCTCCGGTATAATAATTTAATCCTCTGGCTAATGCCTGATCGATTTCAATATTTGCTTTTATATTCAGTTGATTTAAATGGTTTAATACAGTTTCCATCTCCTCAACACCTTTTGTTCCTTCCTCATTTTCATTGAAGATTGACCTAAGCGTTTTAAGTTTATCGGAATTACTTCCCTCAAGGGTGATAATTGGTTTTAAAATATTTATTGAGTTTTCATCAATACCTTTCGATTGCAGTTCTTCATAAACTTTTTCAAGACCAATTTTATCCAGTTTGTCGATGGCAGTTGTAATGTCGGTTAGTTTGTCGGGAGCATTAATTTTAGTAGCAATTCCGCTAAGAATTTTACGATTATTTAGTTTTATTGTAATATTAACTCCCAATTTGCTAAACACCTCATCTATTACTCTGATTAATTCTGTTTCATTTAACAGAGAGTTAGAGCCAATAACGTCGATATCGCACTGATAAAATTCGCGATAACGTCCTCTTTGTGGTCTGTCGGCTCTCCAAACGGGCTGAATCTGATATCTTTTAAAAGGGAAATTTATTTCATTTCTGTGTTGTACAACAAAACGTGCAAATGGAACGGTAAGGTCGTAACGCAGTCCTTTTTCACTGATTTTTGTTGCGGTTCTTGCTGCATTTCCCTCATCTAAATCCGTATTATCCATTTTCCTTAAAAAGTCACCTGAATTTAAAACTTTAAACAGCAGTCTGTCGCCTTCCTCACCATATTTTCCAAGCAAAGTGCTGAGGTTCTCCATTGCAGGAGTCTCAATAGGAAGATAGCCATACTTTTGAAATACGGTTTTTATGGTATCGAAAATATAATTTCTCTTCACCATTTCCATTGGTGAAAAGTCGCGAGTGCCTTTCGGAATAGATGGTTTTTGTGCCATTTGTATATAATGTTAAAAGTTTGCAAAATTACTAATTTAAAGGATAAGATGTTAGAGTGGAATTTAAGAAATCCTACTTTTGCATAATGCAGAAGGCAACATCACGGTATATTGATATTAAGTCATTAAAGTTTTTCTTTACTGTGGCTTTGCTATTGCTTTTTTCTGTTAGTGTAAATTCTCAGGTCAATTATGATTACTTTCTTGAAAAAGGCAGATTGAAACTGCAAAAAGAAGATTATCTGGGTGCCGTAAACGACTTAAACACAGCGCTATATTCTAATCAGAAAGGTTTTAAAGCATATTTTCTAAGAGGTGTTGCCAAATATAATTTGGGTGACTTTAAGGGTGCAGAAATGGACTTTTCTTCAACCTTGGGTTTACATCCTCTTTATGTGAGAGCGTATTTTTATAGAGGAATTACCCGCGACAGGCTATATGAATATTCAAATGCCTTAAGAGATTTTGATTATGCTTTGGAAATAGATCCCTTTAATCCGGAAGCATTTGGAGCTCGCGGCGATACAAAAATGCATTTAAAGGATTTTAAAGGTGCTGTAAATGACTATACTTCTGCTATAGAATTAAAAGATAATCTTGCTTCGGCATATTTGAACAGAGGAATCGCCAGACATTTTTTAAAGCAAAATGAGAAAGCCTTAAACGATCTGGATAAAGCTATAAAACTGGATTATTATAATATTGAAGGTTGGTTGAAACGGGGAATGGTAAAGTATGAAATTGATAGTTTGAATTCCGCTTTAAGCGATTTTAATCAGGTAATTGAATTTGATGATAAAAATCCGTATGCATATTTCCAAAGGGGATTAACTTATTTAAAACTGAAGGATACCGTTTCTACACTTAAAGATTATCATAAAGTTGTTGAAATGGAACCCAATAATGCTTTAACACTTTATAATATTGCAATTATTAAGTCGCAACAGAAGAAATACAAAGAGGCCTTGGAGGCTTATACAACTGTAATTGGAATAAACCCACGAAATGTATATTCCTATTATAATCGTGGAATTATCAATTATTTAATGGATGATTATAAGGCTGCCGAAAAAGATTTTACCAGTGCTATAGAAATATTTCCTGATTTTGCCGGTGCATATATAAACAGATCAGATACCAGAAGGAAACTTGGAAAACAAAGGCTTGCAGCCGAAGATGAAGCAACGGCAAAACAAATAATTGCCATGATAAATGATGGTGCCAGTGATTACGCACTCCTTTACCGCAGGTATGGTGATTCCACTTACTTTGATAAAATTATGGAGTTTGAAGCCGATTTTGTTAGTGGAAACATGAAAAAGGGAAGGGTTCAGTTTGAACGAGTTGATATAGAACCCAAGCCAAATTTCTTTCTGGTTTATGCCTTTGATTTGCCCGATAGTTTAAAGATGAATTATGGTAATTATGAATATGTGGATGAGGGTATTGCTAGTTTTAATGCTCAAAATAAACTGGGAATAAAATTATTTTATACAACACGACAATGGCCGGTGAGTAAAGAAAAAGCAAGAGATGAACTTCATAAAATTGATACAACTATTTTACTAACAGGGGATACTGCTGCTGCTTACTTTATGAAAGGGGTGATAAACAGCACTTTGCAGAATTATGCCACTGCCATGGAATCTTACGATAAGAGCATAGAAAAGGATAAAAATATTGCTTATGCCTATCTTAACAGAGGCGCAACACGCTATGAACTGGATGAATTTATCTATGCAGAAAAGGAGTATACAAATTCCATAAATATTAGCAGAAATGATCCTGAAAAAGTAAAAAATGATAGTCCTCCTCCTCATGATGAAACTCTGGAAGATTTTGACAAAGCAATAAATTTGAACAGAGGCTTACCCTTTGCATTTTATAACCGGGCAAATGTTAAGGTACGCCAGCAGAGATATCAGAGGGCAATTGATGATTACTCAATGGCCATAAAATTAGAACCCAAACTTGCCGAAGCATATTTTAATCGTGCCCTTGTATTGCTCTTCCTCGACGAAAATAAATTGGCATGCTCCGACCTTAGCAATGCCGGCGAGTTGGGGTTGGAAGATTCGTATAATATTATTAAGAGATACTGCAACAAATAGTTGTGAGTGCCTAAAGTTGAAAGTTACAAGTGCCTAAAGTTTTGAGTTATGGTGAAATGGTGAAATGGTGAATGGTGAATGGAGTGATGGAGTTATGGAGTGATGGAGTGATGGAGTGATGGATTGATGGAGTGAGGGAGTGAGGGAGTGATGGAGTGATGGAGTGATGGAGTGATGGAGTGATGGAGTGATGGAGTGATGGAGTGATGGAGTGATGGAGTGATGGAGTGATGGAGTGATGGAGTGATGG
>JBFFLX010000117.1:0-10926 GCA_041554435.1 Bacteroidales bacterium | reverse complement strand
TTGAATGGTTGTAAAATAATAATAATCTGTTATATACGAAAAGTATTATTAATAATGAGTGTTTCATTCATATAAGAACTTGTACAGGATGTATTATATATCCGGAGAAATATTTTATAAGTCACTCAGTATCTTTTGAGTCAGCCTTCTTCCTAAACCACTTCTTCGAATTAAAATATGATTCGTATTTTGTAAAAAGTTATTTCCCTGCCAATAGGACCACCTGACCAGAAAAGAACTTCTCCAATATTAAGTATGGCGCCAAACTGAGTAAATAACTCACAAAGTCATTACTTTAAATTCTGTTCGAAGGAGGTTGCAATTTTAGCGTCTGATAGTCAGAAATATACAGTGCGTGTATTGGATTTTATTTCGATATTTATTATATTTACTGCCTGATAATGATTTGGTTAATCAAATATTAAAGCCTTAATGGCATGTTCATCTAAATAACCAGGCAAACTTGATTTACATACTATGAAAAAGTTCTTTTTATTACTAACTGGTTTGTTGCTTTACCTCTTAACAATCAATAATATATACTGCCAACAGGCTTATCTGGGAGTGTGGCAGGGTATTTTTATGAATGACTTCAATGTGGAAGTTGAATTCAGTATTAATAGCCATAAGCAGTTAGATGGTTACATTAAAATGATGAATGGGGCTAATGTAATTCAAAATGATAAATTAAGTAATATAAAACTTATTGATGGTGAATTTTCATTTTATATAACTGATAAAAGCACACCATTTAAAGGTAATTTTAATGACGATTTTACCACACTATCCGGAGAATTTATCTTTCCTGATGCTTCAAGGCATGCAATTGAGTTGAAAAGGTCTTTGAGTAAAACTAATCTTGCAGATGAATTAGAATTGTCAAATGAGAAGAATTTTGCTCCAGAGGACTTAAAGCAGGATCTTTCGTTTCTTTATTCGAATTTAAAAAAATATCATCCTGATTTATATGCATATACAACGCAGGATTCAATAGAAGCGCTTTTCAGTAAGTTGCAGACAGAAATTGATGATAGTATAAGTTTAAAAGAATTTTTCTGCATAACATCCCAATTAACTAATGCTATTAAATGTAGCCATACGGGACTGAAATTACCACAGTCATATCAAAATTTACTTGACAAATATGGAAATTTCTTCCCCTTTGAAATATTTTTCAACAATGGAAAGGCCTTTTATATTTCCGGTGATTGTAAAGGGAATCAACAAATATTAGCTGGAAATCAAATTATTAGCATTAATAACCAAAATATTCAAAAAATAATTGAGCAACTATTTTATTTCATTCCGTCAGAAGGATGTAACGAAACTACAAAGTACTATGTGTTAAATAAAAGATTTAGTAATCTGTTTAATTTAATTGATAATTCCGAAGTGTTCAACATTAAGTTAAATAATGGAAACTACAATATATTCATAAATGTACCGGCCTCAAATCTGGAAGATTTAAAATTGAAAAGTAAACCTATTGAAACTCCCAATATTACCTTTAACCACACTAACAAAATGGATGTAGGTATTTTAAAAGTGCCATCCTTTGGCATACAGAATATGGAACAATATTTTCAGAAGTTAGATAGTATTTTCAATGATTTAAAAACCACCAAAACTCAGGCTTTGATTATAGATTTACGTGGTAATTCAGGCGGGCATCCAATTTTTGCTGCACAGTTATTATCTTACTGCACTAATAAGGATTTTACTTATTTTAAGCGTAATGAGGATGTTAAAGATTTTGAGCCTCTCTATAATAAAATGCAACCAAATAAACTTAATTTTAATGGTGATATTTATGTATTTGTCGATGGCGGATGCCTTTCAACTACCGGCCATTTGATTTCTTTACTAAAGAACAATACTAATGCAATTTTTATTGGAGAGGAACCAGGTAGTACATATAGATGTAATGATTTTAGTATCCAACTAACTTTACCCAAAACTGGTATTGAACTTAATGTACCAAGAACCACTTTTGAAACTTCAGTTAATGGGTTTTCTCAATGTATGCCCTTTCCCCTTGATTATGAGGTGAGTTATTCTGTAAGTAACGTAATTGCTAAGGAAGATGTCTATATGGAAGTGTTCAGAGAAATCCGGGCTAAGTAAATAGCATACCTAAACACAACATTAAATTAAGCAGTCTGCTTGTTTTTGGAGCCAAAAATAAATGAGGCTTAAAAAATTAGTAAATTATTCAATATCAACAGAATCCCCTTCCTTCTTAAACCACTTCTTAGGATTGAAATATGATTTGTATTTTGTAAAAAGTTCTTTTCCTACCAATAGACCACCTGACCAGAAAAGAACTTCTCCAATAATAAGTAGTATGGTGCCAAGTTTAATTTTTGTTTCAGCATCCATATCTAAAAACGGTAGGGCAGGTATTGCCAGAAAAGCAGGAATGCATGCTATCATTAAAGTTATTCCGAGTTTTGTTTTCCAGTTCATATTGCTATTGTTGTATTTATGAAGTTTGTAAAACTAGCAATTTTCAATCAATTAAATATTCCTCTTGCTTTTGTATGCATGTTTCAATAAATTTGTGTTTTAATATCCTGCCTATATGGCAATTAAACGAATAAAAATGAAATCTATATCAAATTTAAGTTTAAGTGAGAAGTTTATAATAATTGCACATCACGCAAATAAAGGACGGTTTTTTGTTTCCGATATAGTATTAAACCACGGAATAGTTGGTTCATTATTGTTGGAATTATCATTGAATGATTTGGTTTATCTGAACAACAAAAAATTAGTGGTAAAAACTAAGAAAACCAAAGATGCCTTATTAAGTGAACTGCTTGATAAGATTTCTGATACTTCCAGAGAAAAAACTGTAAAAACATGGGTGAGAAGGCTAAATAATAAATCGAAAAAATACAGGTGGAGAATTTTAAATACGCTTAGTGATAAGAAGATAATGCGTATTGAAAGACGTAAATTCATCGGCTTAATACCCTATAAATTAACTTATTTTACCGATGGTAAGATAAGGGAAACATTGATAGAAAATATAAGAGATACAGTTCTTAATAGTAAAAAAGTTAGCAAAGAAGATGTTGCTTTTTTGAGTTTAATGCAGGCTTGCAAAATGCAGAAAGTATTTTGTGCAAACAGATCTGAATGTAAGGAGTTTAATAAAAACCTGAAAGAATTGCTGGATAATAATCCAATTACCGATGCTGTAGCAAAATCAATAAAGGAAGTACAGGCTGCAGTAATGGGAGTAGTAGCCGGGGCCGCTGCTGCATCTGCTGTAACATCATCAAATTAATGATTAGATAATCTTGTAAAATATTTGGCATAATATTTTGTTGTTTATTAATCGATAATTAATAAATTTTTCGATTAAAAGAATAAAAAATGAATAATTACAAAAACCTTCAAATTATTACTTTATTGATAATAAGTGTTTTTTTGGTTTCAGTCTATTCTTCTTGTAAAAAGAATGAAAATACAACTGTTGTAAATAAATGGAAATTGATAGAACAATATTCCGATCCCGGTGATGGTAGTGGCGTTTTTAACCCGGTTGAAAGTAATAAAACAATTGAGTTTTTAGATAATGCTACAGTTGTTTCCAATGGTAGTTTATGCTATATGAGTTATGAAACTGACGGACAATCAACGGCCACATATAATGATAGTACCATAATTCCTAAGAATTGTGATTTTGAAGAGTTTAGCATAGCATATGAAATTCAGGGTAATAATCTGATATTATACTTCCTATGTATTGAAGGCTGTGCCCAAAAATACCAAAAAATAGATTAATAATTGTTTTTAATCACCTACTCCTTTCTGCTTTGAGTTGTTGTTTTTTTTATTAATTTTATGAATTAATAATCAGGTATATAATTGTTTAGAAACATAATTTTACCTGGTGATTATTATTAAAACAACAAACACACAAACATGAAAGCATTTAATCTATTTTGCCTTACAGCATTATCTTTATTTTTAATTTTAGCATCTTGTAATTCCCCAACAAAAAAAGTAGTTAGCAATATTAATCCCGAAATAAATACACCCGGGGCTATGTTTATGAGCGATTTTCACATAGGGGAGGTATATGGTGGAGTTACACGCATACTCCCGGATAATGATACTCTTAAGTTGGGATATATAGCAGCTGCAATTGGAATTGATACGATTTATTACCGTAATGAAATAAACAATATTGTTCATTCTTTGGATAGCATAACTCACTTTAGTGGAAAGAAAATACCATTTATTGTTCTTCTTGGGGATATTTTCGATATGGCTGTTCACGATGAAGTTGATGCTTTAAACCTTACTCATTTATTTTTTACAAAAGTTAAATTCGAAAGTAATTATTCGCCAGCCAGCAGAAGTTTTATTTCTTTTTTCGACAATATAATCTATCTGCCGGGTAATCACGATCATCATGTGTGGAAAATGTTGCAGGAAGAGTATTATATTTCTCAGCATTTAACAAATTATGGATATGCCTTAAAACTTCCTCAACAATCGCCGGGAGTTTTAAATCTAAACAATAATGAAATGTTGGTTCAGGATAGTATTATTTTTCCTGATAAGAGAAATAATTTCATTTCCAGCGTATTAAGTGATAATTTGCTTGATGTTTATGTGGCTTATCCAAATCTTTATATTGAATATGGTGAAGTTGAAAAGAATAATGAAAAATCCGGAGTATGTGTTACACATGGTCATTTCTTCGAACCGGGATGGAATAAATCTTCCCTAAATTTCGATGGCAAAATAAGGCATATGGATGATGCAAAATTCTTCAGTGAACTTGAAAAGAACAACTCTCCCTTAACGGAATTTAGCGACTTTGCCGTGGCTCAAACTTTCGATACATTGGCTCAGGGAATAAGCGACTTGCAATTCGGATATTCAGATTATGAACCAATTTATGAAAAATTGAGTGCTCTTTACCCTCAATTATTTCCCATTAAAATGGAAAAATCACATAAGACTAAGGATTTTGATGAAATAGCTTTAAATGAATATTCACAACTTGTGGATACTTTTTTAGTACACACTAAAAGTCAAATGAAGTCGTATAATATTGATTTCAAAGAACTTATTTACGGTCATACTCATGTGCCATGTTTTAATCTGAATTATGATAAAGCATTCTCTTTAAAAATTTATAATACCGGAGGCTGGGTAAACATAAATGAAGTAAGCAGGCCTAATCCTATGTTTTTGTATGCTAAGGGTAAAATAGTTTCTGTACTCCCATTAAATAATTATTAATCTTTAAAAATTATTTGGCATTAAGTTTATATTTGCATCAAACAATATAAATATTAATTGAAACCTTCTTCATTTAATTTCATCGACTTATTTGCAGGCATTGGAGGATTCCATATAGCAATGGAAAATCTGGGTGGTAAATGTGTTTTTGCATCAGAAATTGATGCTCATGCAAGGGCGGTTTACGAAAATAATTTTGGCATACAACCCCATGGAGATATTACTCTGATAGATGAAAAACAAGTGCCTGCCCACAATGTTTTATGTGCCGGATTTCCATGCCAGTCGTTCTCTAAAGCCGGTAACAGAGAAGGTATAAACGATCCAAGGGGAACATTGTTTTTTGATATTATTCGTATAGCACAATATCATCAGCCGGAATATTTATTATTGGAAAATGTGCGTAATCTCGCAGGCCATGATAATGGAAATACCTGGAAAGTTATTAAACATAATCTGGATGAAATAGGTTATAATTGCCCTGAATTTCCGATAATTTTTAGTCCGCATTATATTGGAATTCCGCAGTTTAGAGAAAGGGTTTTTATTTTATGTAAGAGAAAGGATTTAGGTGATATTCAGCCTTTTATTTTCGATAAAAAGCAAATTCCCGAAAGTAATATCTTTTCAATTTTAAGTGCGAATTCAGAAATCCAAAATCTTAAAAAATACCAACTAAAGGAAGAAGAAATAAAACTCATAGAAATATGGAACGATTTCTTTAAAATTTGCAGAGACGATTTACCTGGCTTTCCCGTTTGGACAGAATATTTTAGTGAAGATATAGACTATGAGGCTGTTAATGAGTTTCCGGCCTGGAAGAAGAATTTTGTTTATAAGAACATAAACCTATATTTAAAAAGGAAGAAGCAGTTTGATTTGTGGCTGAATAAGGCCCGCAGAAATCCTCTTTTTTACGGAGCCAAGGCTAAGTTCGAATGGCAGGCAGGAAAGAATCCTGAAGGAGATATATGGAATACGATTATGCAATTCCGGCCTTCGGGCATAAGAGTAAAGAATCCGACTTATTTTCCTGCACTGGTTGCCATAACACAAACTTCAATTGTTGGAAAACTTGGCCGAAGAATTACCCCACGTGAAGCCGCCCGACTTCAAAATTTTCCCGATGATTTTAAAATCCATCCTGAAGACAGAAGGGCTTATAAGCAGTTTGGAAATGCAGTGAATGCTAAACTTGCCGAATTGTTTGCTGCTCATTTATTTGGAATCACTAACAAAGTGAAGGAAATTCTTGGTAAATAAAAACTTAGCGTTTGCAAATATTTTTAAAATCGCAATAATCACAAGTTTTAGTGTCTTCCGTTTGTTTAAAACTACTTTCTCTATCGTAAATTTCTGCCAATAGCGTATTAAGTAAATTTTCAAAATCAGTAATTATATCACCTTCATAATCTTTCATCCCAAATTTAATGAAACCACTTCTCAGGTTTCTTAAACTGATTATTCCACTTTCCAAGTCAGTATTAATTCCTTCCGACTTTTGATAAATAAATTTATAGAACAATACCTGAAATGCCTTGGCAAAATCGGTTTTTTCAACTATGTCATCAAGTATTTTTGGGCTTAGGTTTTTCTGTTCTACTTTGCCCGTTTTATAATCAACTATTCTCTGTATTCCAGATGATGATGGCCTGTCGACTCTGTCGATAATTCCATATAAATTAATGTCTCCCTTATGTGTTTTTAAAACATATGACTTGTTTTGTTCGAGCCCTATAATTGCAATTGAATCATTTTTTAATCCACCTATTTCCGACTTTATAAAATTCTCGATATACTGTTTACTAACCTTCCAAATCAGATAGTTTTGACCAAACTGAATGTTCTTAGTGTTATAATGTTTTTCAAAATATTTTAGTAAAATACCATCAAGGTTTTTTAAACTTTGTTTTAAACCATCAATTTCGATTGTACGGCCAACATAAGGTTTATATATTTCTTCCAGTGCATCGTGGATAATGCTTCCAAAGGTGTTCGATTCCACAGAGGTTTCTATCTCATCTTCCTTGTGTATTTTTAATATATACTGAAAATAAAACTTTAAACTACAGGAAATAAATGTGTTAAGTGCAGATGGAGAATAGCCTTTTTTTGCTTTCTCATCAAGCAATTGCATTATTTTATCATTCTTTTTTATGATAATTTCACTGGTATTTACATTGCCTTCAATATTTAATAAGTGTTTTTTTAACTCTATATTTTTGTTCAGTTTGCTAAGTTCAAGTTCTATTTGTCTGATAAATCTGCTTGGTTCTCCAACTCCTAATCCTTCAGAAGACTCATCATAAATTAGGGAGACATTTTCTGAATATTGCAGTAATCTGAAAAAGTGATACGCCATCACCGAGTTTTTATCCTGGGGCAGGGGAAGACCATAATTTCTTCTTATATCGAAAGGAATAAACGAATCGGGTAAGGCTGCCTTTGGAAGTATACCTTCATTGGCAGAAATTATTATCAGGTTTTTAAAATCCAGAGCCCTGGTCTCCAGCATTCCCATTATCTGAATACCACTCAATGGTTCACCTTTCAAATGGATGCTGTAATTGGAAGCCAACTGGAAATACAGATTTGAAAATGTTTGCAAATCAATGTTTTCGAAATTACCTGCGGCATTTTGTTCGAATCGTTTGCTTATGCCCAGGAAGAGATTTATTTGCTCCTTTAAAATTATGTTTTTCGGACTGTTTTCGTCAAGTTTTTCGTTAAGCAATAGCAGAATTTCTATAATATTCCGGTTAACTGATTCGGAATTTACAGAGTCGTTAAAAATAAGTTTTGCAAATGAGTTTAAACTTTCGGCATAGGTTTTAAACAATTCAAGCAATTCTTTTCTTTCAATAAAACTTATATTTTTGGTAATGAAATAATTGCTGACTATTTTTATTTCAGACTGCTGTTGCTTGTCGAGACAGGATATTAAAACATTGCTAAAAAATATTTTTATGAGGTTTCTGCTCCTGAATTGCCTGTTGCCATCTTGCTGGTATTCAATTAATAAATGCAACCAATCGTAAATAAAACCCTTTAGCGGACTATATGTTAGCGGGTAGCCCAGAGTAACATTATAGTTAAGCGGTTTTTTGGTTTTAGGTCGTTTGTCGGGTAGGGAGTTTATCAATGGAATTAGCAAATTTTCGTCTGCCAAAACTATTGCAGTATCACTGTCGGCATAGTTTTCTTCATTTTTTAAAATTAAAGTGGCTGCTAATTTTACCTGTGATAAGGGCGATTGAACACCATAAAGATTAATATTTTTTTTAGAGTTTATAAGTCTGTTTGTAAGGTATTTAAATTGAGGTAGTTTCCAGTTATGGATTAGTTGCTTGATATTTTTCCCGGCCTCCTGTGTAGCAAGGTCATAATTTTTTTCATTTATATAATACTCATCAGCATCGAGGAAAATTTTGGTATTTCTGTTATCTTTTATGTATCCAAATATTTTTTCTTCCGATTTCGATAATGCACTAAAGCCTGCCAAAACATAATATTCCCACTTAAGTTGATCAATACTTGTTTCAAGATTATCAGAAATATGTCTGTAAATATATCCTGCATATGCTATGTTTTCGCTTTTCATTTTAAGGCGAAACTGCTCATACATAGGAAAAAGCGACTGATAGAATTTAATATAGGCCAGTTGCATTTCAGTAAGTTCGCTGCCATCCAGATTCCACTCTTTTATTGCTCTGGCTTCACTGATATGTTTTAGCACTTCTTCGGCATTTGCCAGATGCAAATCTATATCATTAAAATCTCTGATTATCATGGGAGCCCATGCAATAAAATCGCTGAAGCTTCTGGCATTGCTGCCGAAATTATCCTTATAAATATGAAATAAATTAAAAAATAACTTCAGTGGATCTGCCACATTAAATCCTGATATCTTTTGCATAAACTCTTCTATGCTAAGCATATCCGGCAGCCACACAGATTTAACTTTGCCTGAACAAAGATGTTTTTTGAGAAAAACAATCGATCGTTTGTTGGGAAGAATTACAAGTGTTTTTAATAGTTCTTCCTCTTGTAAAAGTGATAATTCGTTGGCTATTTTTTCAAGAAATTTTTCTGAGGATGCTTTTTCTTCTAAAAATTGTGTGGCTTTCTCAATTCTCTCTACACTACCCAAATCGAACCAATTACTTTCATTGTCTTCGTAAGCAAATATTTTTTCTGTTTTCGCCAATTCCAACCACGTATCAATTATGGAAAATTTACCATTATTATTAATTTTCGAAGCAAATTCGGGAGAAGCAATATAAACTCCGCTATAAGCCATTGTTTTATGAAATTCTGTTGTGTTATTATTAACCCATTTGAATTCATTAGTAGCATTATTTGTCCAGCCAATTAATTTGTTTTCAAGATTAAATATCAGTTTGCGCGAGGTGTTCCTGTCTCTGGTACAGAGAGTTACGAGGTTGTTATTGTTGGTGTGGAATTTTTCAAGTTGCTGAAAGTTTAAATTGCTTAAAATATCCACATTATGAACGAGAATATTCTCGCTGCCTCTAAAGAAATCCTTTGCATTAAGAATGGCACCTCCCGTATCGAGTAATTGCCCGCTCTCATCTGAAATATTGATGTTTATGTCTGACCAATTTTTCGCTTCAATAAAATTAATAAGCAATTGGGAATGATGATGAACATTTATTAATATTTCTGTAATACCAACACTTATTAATCTGTTTATCAGCCTTTCAAGCATGCTAACTCCGCCAAGTTCTACCAATGCTTTTGGTATTTTGTCGGTTAATGGTTTTAGTCGGCTTCCAACACCTGCTGCCAGTATAAATGCTTTCATTAAATACCCTTCTCAATTTGTTGGTGAACAAGTTTAACAATTACTTTATCACCATATTCATCTTCAATCATATTTGCAATATTTTCTGCACAATAAACCGATCGGTGTTTACCACCGGTACAACCGAAATTTACCTGCAGATTTTTAAAACCTCTGTCGAGATAATTATCGATGTTTTGTTGTATTAATTTATACGACTGATTAATAAAATCGGCACTTATGCTACTTTGTTTCATAAAATTTATTACAAGTTTATCTTTACCGGTAAAATCCTGTAATTCTTTATACCTTCCGGGGTTTGGCAGGCTTCTGCAATCGAAGGCAAACCCGCCGCCATTGCCACTAATATCAGCAGGATAGCCTCCTTTTTTATAGGAGAAACTGTTTACTGAAATCGTAAGTTTATTGGTTGCAGTAACATCAGTCTGGTAATCCTTTAAATTACATATTTGAGTAAAAACCGAATTTAATTCAGGGAAATCATTCCCCAGCGACTTCTCCTGTAACAGCATTTTGATGTTCTTTATCATAAAAGGTATGCTTTGCAGAAAATGAGCTTTTCGCTGAAGTATTCCTCTGTATCCATAGGCTCCCATTACCTGCATCATTCTGAACCAGATGAAAGCATTATAGTTTTGTTTGAAATTATCGATATGCTCATACGACTTATCTTCCAGAAGATGAACATAATAGTTAAACATTTCATCTCTAAAACCTTCACTTAAATTGGCTTTTGCCTGATAAAGTAAAGAAACCAAATCGTACTGTAACGGGCCTTTTCTTCCTCCCTGAAAATCTATAAACCATATTTCCCCATCTTTAATCATAATATTTCT
>JBFFLX010000116.1:0-10935 GCA_041554435.1 Bacteroidales bacterium | reverse complement strand
CATTTCGATCACCCTTTAATGGTTGGCCTGGTGATGCAATTATTCAGTTTTAACCTCGCTCTCGATAGCGAACTATTCCTCAGAATGTCGTCGATTATTTTGGGAACCATAAACATTTTCATTGTTTTTAATATTGGTAAAACACTTAAAAACAGTCGTCTCGGTTTTATATCTGCCTTACTTTATACCTCCTCAATATATGCCTTTATAATTACGGGAATTTTCATATTGCCCGACACACCACAGCAGTTTTTCTGGTTACTGAGTTTGAATGTGATGATAAAAACACTTCCAACTTGTCCGAATATTAAAACAAATGCCTATCGAATGTTAAGGCTGGGATTGTTAATCGGTTTAACAATAATTTCAAAATACACTGGTGTATTTCTCTGGATTGGGGCATTTTTATATATTTTGTTTTATAACCGTGAATGGCTCAAAAAAAAGTGGTTATATATTTCCATTTTCCTCACTTTTGTTGTGAGTTTGCCAATATTAATCTGGAATTTTCAGAATGAATTTATAAGTTTCACTTTTCATGAAGCAAGAGTAGATGTAGTAGGTTATCATCTTAATTTCGACTATTTTCTTACGGAAGTATTAGGGGAATTTCTTTACAATAATCCTATCAATTACATACTTATAATAATAGGTGTTTTTGCTGCTTTCCGAAATAAATTGCAAATCGACAGACAGCAACAAAATGTGATTTTATTTGCAGCAATACCTCTCATATTTTTATTTTTAGGCTTTTCATTATTCCGTTCTACCCTGCCACACTGGACAGCACCCGGAATAACTTCTTTAATTTTTCTGGCTGCCGCCTGGCTTGACCAAAAATTTGAGAAGAATCATAAAAAGAATATCATTCCATGGCCCGTTAAATTATCATTAGGTATATTAATCCTCATAGTTTCTCTTGGTTTTTACCAGATAAATTATGGATTAGTTAATCTTGTAAAAAGTGATGAATATACCGAACTCGGAAGTAATGATCCAAGTTTAGATATGTATGGTTATGAGCAAATTGCATCGGAGTTTGCGAATATTTATGAAAGAGATATCTCGCAAGGTATAATGGATGCGAATTCATTTATGGCGGGTAAAAACTGGTTCCCACTGGCCAATTTCGATTATTACGTTGCTTCTCCTTTGGGGATGAAATCGTACGGTTTTGGTAGTTTGGAAAAGATTCATAAATATGCCTGGATAAATCAAATAAATGGAGAACTGAATCCAGGAATGGATGCATATTACATTACCGACAGTCGTGAGTACAGCAGCCCGAATGAATTCTTCAACAAGTATTTTGAAAATGTTGAAACTGCTGATACTATACAAATTTATAGATCTGGAAAAGTTGCAAAACGAGCATTTGTTTTCCGATTAAAAAACCTTAAAAAGTTAGCTGAAGATTTTCTTCAGAAATAATTATCAATTATCTGTAAGTAACTTTTTCCACCTTATGATCAATGGGTTCAAGACTATGCAAATAATGATAAATAGCCTGAAGATCCTTATGTTTCATGCTTCCGTACATATTCCAGGGCATTAGGGTGTTAAACTCCTGCAAGCCATTAATCTTTCTTAATTTACTAATCGAATCATATGACTGGAAGCGCTTTACAAACATATCCTCAGTCCACATTCCAATTCCATTTACTTTATGGGGTGTAATATTTGGAGCCCTTAAGGTACCAAAAGGGAGTTCAAATGCACGTCCACCGGCAAACTTCATTTCATCAACTAACTGACCTTTTTCGAATGGAGTGTGACAATCGGCACAAGCCGCTACGGTAACAAGATATTTTCCGTAAGCAATTTGATCACTTTCTTCAGGCATTGGCATATGACTTGCTTCCTGTGGAATTATATGCATTATTAAACTAAATGGAAAATCAGGATCAGAAACTGGCACATCTTTAACAACAGGCTTTAAACTCCTGACATATGCAATAATAGAATATATATCTTCCCTATCTGCTTTACCATAACTTAAATATGGCATGATTGGAAATATAGGTTCTCCGGTTTTTTTAACGCCGGAAGTAATAGCACGATAAAGTTCACCGTCGGTATAATTTTCTATGCCGTAGGGAGTAATATTTGGAGCATAATAATCTCCAGGGAAACCCATTTCACGACTAAACTCATCACCACCGGCTCCAAATGTTCCCGGAGTAATCGGACCGGAATATTTGTTCCAATCACGTACCGAATGGCAATCCATACAAACCATTACATGATTCGCCAGATATTCGCCTCTTTCAATTCTTTCAGGAGTAATATCAACTGTTATCTCTTTGACGCTAATATTTGGTTTAAAAAATTTAACATATGATAGTCCGGAAAGTGCCAGAATAATTACTATTAGTAAAATGTAGAGTAGAATTTTTAGAAATTTCATTGCGTTGATTTTATAATTACAAGACTTGTTTTGTTGCGAATATAAATGCAAATCACATATTTCCCCAGGCTAAGTCAGTAATTAACAAAAGTTTAACACTAATGAATGCTTAATTAAGTGCTTGATCTTAAAGTTTTTATTTGAATTAGATGATTATTAATTAAACCAGGTTTAACCAGGTATATGCTCCTTTTGAAGTAGCAAAAACGCGTATAAAATAATTTTCATCTTCCTTTTTCTTCTCAATTAGCAGAGCAAGAGCAACATTTTTTGGGTCATTATGAATAACGGCATGTCGTATTGAGGTATATTTTTTTGCAACATCATGCATTTTTTTTGATAGAATAAGCACTGCCTCATATGCGAAATCAACTTTGGAATTGCGGGCATCTTCAATAATTCTTAATTTTCTTGGAAGTGTTTTATCATTATAAAGAAATTCTAATCCGCTCAACATATCGTCAAGTGTAACAATATCTTTGCTTAATACATAGAGATAATCACCGAAAGTGTCTGTTCTTTTCTCTATCATATTTGTTTGTTTACTAAATCATTAACTTTTCCTTTTGCTAATGTAATATAAAAACAATAAAACTGCCTATTGATAATTGTCATAAAAAAAGGGAGTTTGAAATAAATCAAACTCCCTTTTTTTGACAAACCAATGTTTAAATCATTTTTGCAGGATCAACCCATTCGGTAAATTCTTCATCAGTAAGGAAGCCTAGTTCCAGAGCAGCCTCTCGTAATGTTGTTCCTTCGCTATGAGCCTTCTTCGCTATTTTGGCCGCTTTTTCATATCCAATATGAGTATTTAAAGCCGTAACAAGCATAAGTGAGTTTTCGAGGTTCTGTTTAATAACTTTATCATTTGGCTCGATACCAACCACTGCATTTTTAGTGAACGACACACAAGCATCTCCCAATAAGCGTGCGGCTTGTAATAGATTATAAATCATTACAGGTTTAAATACATTTAACTGAAAATGTCCCTGCATTCCTCCGGCAGTTATAGCGGCATCGTTACCAATTACCTGGGCACAAACCATTGTAATTGCTTCATTTTGAGTAGGATTAACTTTACCTGGCATTATCGACGAACCGGGTTCATTAGCCGGAAGTTGAATTTCTCCTATGCTACATCTTGGTCCTGAAGCAAGCATTCTGATATTATTTGCAATATGCATTAAACTAACTGCCAATTGTTTAAGGGCTCCGGAAGCCTCCACTATTGCATCGTGTGCTGATAAAGCTTCAAATTTATTTTCAGCAGTAACAAAAGGATAGCCAGTTAATTCAGCAATTTTTTCTGCAACTTTTACGGCATAATTTGGAGGAGTATTTATTCCTGTTCCAACAGCAGTTCCTCCCAACGCAAGTTCTGTGAGGTGGGATAAAGTTGCTTTCAATGCTTTTATACCATGATTTAGTTGAGAAACATAACCTGAAAATTCCTGTCCCAAAGTCAATGGAGTAGCATCCATAAGGTGAGTACGACCGGCTTTAACAATGTCCATAAATGCTTTGGATTTTTCATCCAGGGCATCTCTAAGCATTTCTACACCGGGTATGGTCGTTTCCACTATCATTTTATAAGCAGCAATATGCATGGCAGTTGGGAAAGTATCGTTTGATGATTGTGATTTGTTTACATCATCGTTGGGATGTAAAACTTTCTTTTCATCTTCGAGTTTGCCACCATTAATAACATGACCACGGTTAGCAAGAACCTCATTCATATTCATATTACTTTGAGTTCCCGAACCAGTTTGCCAGATTACCAAAGGAAAATTTCCTTCCAGTTTACCGGCAATAACCTCATCGGCAGCTTTTGCAATAAGTTCTGCTTTTTTTGGGTCAAGACCACCAATTTCGGCATTAGTAAGCGCCGCGGCTTTTTTCAAGTAAGCAAAGGCTTCAATGATTTCCTTTGGCATGGAACCTTCTTCTCCAATTTCAAAATTCATTTTCGATCTTTGGGTTTGGGCTGCCCAATATTTATCGGCAGGAACCTTTACTTCACCCATAGTGTCATGTTCAACTCTGTATTGCATTGTATTAGTGTTTTATATTATTTAAGTAATTTTTTTATTTCTTCTGCAGGGTCTCCCCAAACAGCCGTATTATTCTTCACAACTATTGGTCGTTTAAGTAGTTTTGGATGCTCTAAAATAATCTCCATCCATTCTTCGTCGGTGAAATTTTTACCCTTAAAATCCGATTTATAAATAGCCTCTTGTGTTCTTATCATTTCAAATGGCCTTTTGTTCAATCTCATTAAAATGAGTTTCAAATCGTCAACAGTTAATGGGTTTTTTAAATATTCTATAACCTTATAATCTTCAGTGTGATCCTTCACATATTGCAGCCCCGCTCGCGATTTCTTACATCTGGGATTATGATAAACAGTATACATATTTATAAGTAATTTGAATGAACTTCAAAATTAGTGAATGTGACGGAATATTTACTAAAAATTCAAATTTATATTTCCAAACCATTAATCTTTGTTATTAAAATTGGGCTTTGCTACAATTGTGATATTGTGATATTTAACTGACGTTATTAAAAGACACTATACTTATTAATATTCTTTATAAACTATTTTTTTAGTATTTCGGTAAAGTAAAATTGTAAATTTGATAGTCAGCAAATTGCTGAACCTTAATTAACAAAACACTATGAAGAAGTTACTAACTTTAGTATTAAGCATAGTTTTGCTTTTTACTACTTTTTTTTGGTCTTCATGCCTAAAAACTGATGAAGAAGGTGGATGGGCTAAAGAGGATAAAGAATCCTATGACCAGGTAATAAATATTCAGGATGAAATAGGTGATAAACTTGACGACTGGCTCCAATCCATGGATTCATTGGATGCAGTTGAGGAAGCTTACCTGGCATTTATAAGCAGTGATAATGTAAGTTCAGCCACCATCAACAGCCAGGGAATTACGGTACAATACACCAATGGCATACGCGGCGGATTACTATTGAATCCTGAAGATGATAATAGTGGTATTGAAGCAAATGAATCTTTTGGAAATCTTATGAATAAATCAGGTACCGGACTCAAATCGTTGGTCAACAAACGAAAGATGATTTTGATTAATCCCCATTATTGGGAACGCAGTTATTATACCGATCAAGTTAAGAGTATTGATGAAAATAATCTGGCTAAAGTTAATATGACTTTATCCACGTTTTATAAAGATGAAGAAGCCACGGTAGATCGTTTCACTGAATTATCAGGTTACGGTATCATCCAAATTTATTCACACGGCTTGGCATGGCCAAAAAGGGAAAATATTACTGATGTATATCTTCTCACAGGCGAGATAGTTAATGAAGCAACATCTAAAAAATATTGGGATGAATTAAAAACCGGAAACATCCCTATTATGAAAACGTTTTATCATCCCGAGTTCAGAAAAAACGTATATTTTCTTTCGGAAGAATTTATTGCTAATTATAATGATTTTAGTAATGATACTATTTTATTTTACGGTGGTTTTTGCTATAGTTTTCTGGGTAATTGGCCAGATATTATTGATGGATTTGCAGATGGTGCCTACACAGGACACGATTGGAGGGTTTATACTCATAAAAATGCAAACTGGTGTGTAAATTCATTATTTGCACTAAGTGATACAACAGCCGAGCAACCCATTACTTTGAATGATTGGTTTAATAACACAGAAGTGCCAAAATCGTACTGGAATGAAAATGATCAGCGCACTGTTCATCTTATGTATGCCGGTGATGGGAATTTAAAACTTTGGGACGATATAAGTGTAAGTGTAAGTCTCATAGCACTTTCTTCAGACGGAACACCTGTTAGTAATCCCGGAGAAGCAGGAGTAGCCTACCCTTTCAAATGCAATGTTAATACGAATATTTCTGCATTAGAGTATATTTGGGATATTGGCGACGGTAGTTCCCCGGTAAGCGCAGGTAATGAAGTAAATATCACCTGGAGTGAAGAAGGGAATTATATACTTACAGTTACAGTGAAAAATCAAAATACAGATGAGGAGATTGGTAAAGCACAATTATCAGTTACTATAGGTGAATCTGGTAATAATGATGTGATTGAATTTCTTTCCACTTGTAATACGATGGCTTGTCAGTTCGGACCTATTGGTGCATTTACATTTTCACCCGACTATTATGGAGGCCCACTTTATGTTTCAATGAATCCCGGTAATGTAGTTTGGTCTGGTTTGAATTTTTCAGGCACAAAATCAGAAAATAATGGGAATACTGAATCAATATCAGGCTCGGTAAGTAGCGATGGTCAAACTGTAAGTTATGTTGCTCACCTGGAGCATGTAAGCGAATTTACTAATGAGATATTTCAAAACTTTACGATTACTGTCAGCAATTTACCCTTGACCCTTTTTGATCCTGATGGTGGTTCCGTAGAAAGCCCCTCAGCACGCTATGGATGGACTTATGCAGCTGAGAATTTTCAGCAATACGTTACAAGTGTTGAAGGCTATGAGGTTGATGGTGAGGGAACTACACATACCATTACGGGAGTAAACTGGAATAGCACTGACCGTTTGAACTTTGGTTTTTGGAAAGTAAATAAAAAATAAAATTATTGTATATAAACTATTTTAAATTGTAAGACGATTTAGTATTAACCAGATTGAAAATGGAACTCTATGGGTATTATAGAGTTTTGAGTACCTGGTAGTTTGATTATTAAGGCGTAATACTATAAATTAGTGATTAAGCCTTATTATTGCCTCCCTTATTAAAAGGCTTACGTCCTTTATTTTTATTCTTATTAAAATCAGGCTTTCTTCCTGAACTTTTTGAATTTCCTCTTTTCTGGAACCCTCCTCTTTTTTGTGGTCGGAATTTAGGATCCCAATCAGGGCCTTCACCAAGTTCAGTTGGCAGAGGAAGTTTTCTGATTTCAGTTTCAATAAGTTGTTCTATCTTATGAAACTTATACATATCATCCTCATTAATAAGAGTTAAGGCCATTCCTGTTGCATCAGCACGGGCAGTTCTTCCCACACGATGAACATAGTCTTCGGCATCACCAGGCACGTCGAAATTAATTACCAAATCGATTTCTTTAATATCGATACCACGACTCAAAACGTCGGTGGCCACTAGTACTTTTGTGTTTTTCGAACGGAATGATCTCAGCACATCCTCTCTTTTATCCTGTTCAAGGTCGGAGGAAATGGCTGCAACTTCATATTCCTTATTCCTTAAGGCAATGGAAATATCGAAGACCTTTTTACGTGTAGAACTGAAAATAAGTATGCTTTTAAGCGAATCCTTATTGTTAATAAGCGATTTTACTAGTTTTATTTTCTGTGCGTCGTAAACCAGATATGCAGCCTGCAAAACACCAGCTGCGGGTTTTGAAAGACCAATATTTATCTCAAAGGGATTATTCAATATTTTTTTTGCAAGATGACGTATTTCTGCAGGCATGGTAGCGGAAAACAATAAGGACTGCCTCTCGGTAGGTAAATAACTGATAATCTTCATGATATCATCATTAAAACCCATGTCGAGCATGCGGTCGGCTTCGTCGAGAATAAGATGTTTTAGTTTATCGAATTTCACATAGCCATTGGCAAGATGAGAAATCAACTTTCCCGGAGTTGCAACGATTATGTCGGCTCCCATTGAAAGTGCTTTTTTTTGTTGCACCCAATCCTGACCATCGCCACCACCATAAACGGCAAGTGATGACACAGGAGTAAAGTATGCAAACCCTTGTATTTGCTGATCTATCTGAACTGCAAGTTCACGAGTAGGAACAATAACCAGAACACTGGTTTCATTCTGATGCTCACGTGATATTTGATCCAGTGTTGGCAAAATAAAAGCAGCTGTTTTCCCAGTACCGGTTTGTGCACAGGCAATCAGGTCGCTACCGTCCAGAATTTTTGGTATTGCCATTTCCTGTACAGGTGTTGCTTTTTCAAAACCCATATGCGAAATAGCTTCAATTACATCAGGGTTTAGGTTTAATTCATTAAATTTCATTTATAATAATATATATCGGCAAATGTATCTAAATTATTTGATATTGGATGCATTCAATAGTTTGGGCCTAAGAACAATCAAATCAAATTTAAATTACAATCATTCATCAATAAACCTTATGATGCACATTTCCTCCCAAATCATAATATTCAACAATAATTTGTGATGGCATTGCTAGTGTTGCCTGCATGCTACTCTTCATTCCTTTTAAAGCCTCAATAATTTCAGGCTTATCCACAAAACTTTCATTTATCAATATTGTAACTTTCATTAAATTATCAATTTTCTCTGCCCTAACAGCGTTTTGCTGGTCATCACCAAAATACCCATGTCTTTTAAGCACACCGGCAATTTTATTTAATGATTCCAGTCCGATATTACCCTTGTCGTAATATATTTCATTTTTTGTTACTCCATAACTTGTTACATCTCCTTTAAAAGGGGCTTGATTCATTCCAATAAGTAATAAAATCGCAACTGATATTATTAAACCACCTAAACTATACGGAAGTATAAACCACGAAGATGCTTTTTGTGCTCCTCCTTCAATTTCCGATTCTATTCTTTTCTTTAGAAATTTTTTATAGGTAAATGAAGACAATCCAACAAATATCCCGGTAACAATTATACCCGAAAGATTTCCTATTAATTCATTTTCAACATTAAACATTAATACCCAAAAGATAGTGGCTAATAAAACCATTGTAGAGATAACAATACGAGCCTCTTCTTTCTTTTCGAGTTTCCTAAAACTTCTATATAACATTAAGCCACCGGCCAATGGACCTCCAAGAAACGTAGATATATTGATTTGTTTTTCGGTAAAATATTTTTTCATTAATTTAGGTTTTAAATGATTTTCAAAACTAGGAATTTATACAATATCAGGCAAATTATAAATTTATTTTATAACATGTTTTCATATCTTTGCCCCATGAGCACCGATTTGGACATTTTATTGGCAGAAGAATGGATTAAGCCCCATGGAATACCTTTAGTTATTGCCGGTCCGTGCAGTGCTGAAAATGAAGAACAAATATTACTTACGGCAAGGGAGATAGCAAAAATCAGGCAGGTAAATGTTTTTAGAGCCGGTATTTGGAAACCACGTACCCGCCCCGGGGAATTCGAAGGTGCCGGAACCAAAGCTTTAAAATGGCTGGAAAAAGCAAAGGCAGAAACAGGACTTAAAATTGCCGTTGAAGTTGCCCGCCCCGAACATATTGAACAGGCATTAAAACATAATGTCGACATGGTTTGGTTGGGTGCACGTACAGTCGTAAATCCTTTTTCAGTGCAGGAAATTGCCGATGCCTTGAGAGGAACCAACTTACCCGTTTTAGTTAAAAATCCGCTTAACCCTGATTTGAAATTATGGATAGGTGCCATTGAAAGGATTAATGCTGTTGGCATAAATAAAATTATGGCCATTCACAGGGGATTTCACTATTTTGGAAGTTCAGAATTCAGGAATGCCCCCATGTGGGAAATACCAATTGAGTTAAAACGACTGGTTCCGGATTTGCCAATTATTGTTGATCCCAGCCATATTTGCGGCAGGCGCGATATAATTGAAGATGTTTCGCAAAAAGCCCTCGATTTGGAAATGGACGGCCTGATGATAGAAACTCATTATAATCCCGATATTGCACTCACTGATGCTGCACAACAATTAACTCCGGCGAGTTTGGCAAGGATTCTCGACAAACTTAAAATCAGAGAGACTGACGGGGATATTGCCTTCGAATCCAAACTCGAAACCTTAAGATCGGAAATCGATAAACTGGATGTGGAATTACTTCAGATTCTTGCAAAACGCATGGAAATTATCGATGAAATAGGGCATTATAAAAAAGATAATGACATAACAATTCTTCAAATGAAACGCTGGGCAGGTATTATTGAAGATCGCCTTGCAATTGGTTCTCAACTTAAGTTGGAAGAAGAATTTCTTAAACGGATGCTGAACATTATCCATAAGGAATCTATTCAGAGGCAGACGGATATTTTTAATGAAGGAAAAGGGTAGAAAAGTTATGAGTTTTGAATTATGAGTTATGAGTTTGAGTGCTGAGCATTCACAAAGTTATTGTTAACACGTAACGTAACCCGAAACCAGCAACCCGAAACCCGCAACCCGAAACTCGCAACCCGCAACCCGCAACTCGTGTCTATTTCAAAAACTCAACAGTTGCTTTTATTCCATCCTTATAATTTATTGGTTTATAATTGAAATACTTTTCAAATTTTGTGGAATCGAAATAATAGTCGTATTTATTTTGATAATTCATTTCTACCAGTTCAGCAATTGTTTTATCAAACAATCCTGCCATTTTAATCATCCATGATTTCAAAACAGTATATTTTGGATTTACACCTATTTCTTTGGCAGCAATTTCGATAAACTCTTTACCTGTAATGGGCTGATTATAACTTGGAAGATGCCATATCTGATTAAAACTTTTATCATCATTTGCCAGAAGTATCAATGCTTTCGCGCAGTCGGTTGT
>JBFFLX010000115.1:0-11112 GCA_041554435.1 Bacteroidales bacterium | reverse complement strand
TGCCCGACAAATGCATTAGAACCCTTTAAACTGGATGCAAATAGATGTATTTCATACTTAACGATTGAAAATAAAGGTGTAATACCCTCTGAATTTAAAGGCAAAATGAATAATTATATTTTTGGTTGCGATATTTGTACTGATATCTGTCCCTGGAACAGGTTTGCAAAACCCAATAATGAAATTGCTTTTAAACCTAAAGAGGAATTAGCAGCCATGAGAAAAAATGACTGGATAAATCTTGATAAGTCGAAATTTAATAAATTGTTTAAAGGAACCGCATTTGAAAGAGCAGGTTTTGATGGCTTAATGAGAAATATTAACTTTGTAAAATAATAGAAAAAACAACTAATATGGCTTTAACACCAACTAAAAAGATAGAACTCGGATTTAAATTACCAGCCTTTGAATTGCCGGATACAATAAGTGGTAAAAATTTAACACATGAGGATATTAAAGGCAAAAAAGGAACACTTGTGATGTTTATATGTAATCATTGTCCCTATGTGTTATATGTAATTCAGGAATTAATTAAAATAGGATACGACTATAAAGATAAAGGCATTGGAATTGTTGCAATTAGCAGTAATGATGTTGATAATTATCCTCAGGATCATCCCGATCGTATGAAGGAAATGGCAATATCTTTAAAATTTCCCTTTCATTATCTCTATGATGAAAGCCAGGATGTTGCTAAAGCCTATGATGCTGCTTGCACACCTGATTTTAATTTGTTTGATGCCAATGATAAATGTGTTTACAGAGGGCAGTTAGATGGCTCTCGACCTGGAAATGATATAAAAACCGATGGTTCTGATTTACGAAAGGCAATGGACTTGATTATTGCCGGAAAAGATGTGTCCACTGAACAAATACCAAGTACTGGCTGTGGTATAAAATGGAAAAAATAATTATCTGATTCGGTAGAATAAAGAAATTACAAGCGCATCATGGAACTGTCCGAAAGATCCAAAGCGTCGGATATCTCCGGTAGCATTTCTCGACCTTATATTTAAAACTGAATTATTGGTTCTCAATTCGGCACCAAGTTTTTCAGTTATATAAAACCCGAGTCCTAAATTTACCTGAAGTGTGATACTAGCGGGTTTGTTATAGTTTGGTCCATTGTCAAGTATCTGATAATTAGCCTCCTCAAAGTGTCCAATCAAAAATCCCATGGAAGGGCCGGCAAAGATTCTGAATTTACCGGCTTTGTATTTATAAAACAGAGGTAATTCGATATAATTGGCCCTGAATTTATATTGCTGGAAATTATTTGCGGAGTCGGGATTTACACGACTGCCCTTTTGGAAATATGTTAACTCCATTTGCAGGGAAGAATTTTTGCCAATGTCGAGATTGACATATCCTCCAAAGAAAATTCCTGCCTTATCATAACCCGAATATGTGTCTCCTGCCACCTGGCTTGCAGATACTCCTGCTGTTATGCCTCCATGAAACTGTTGTGAAAACGTTTTATTTATGCCAATAAATAATAAAATGAAAATTAAAACAGTAATATTCTTCATATGCCTAATTTTTTCAAAAATATAACTTTACTGGAAATGAGTTTGAGAAATAATGGAATACTTATTAATACTCAAAAATGCATCCTCCCCATGAGAAACCAACTCCAAAGCCTGCGGTTAGAATTATATGTCCTCTCTTCAATAAATTATTTTTTTCGCTGTTTTTAAGTGCGATAGGTATACTAGAAGAAACAGTATTTCCATTATTCTCTAATTCAAAAACTATTTTTTCTTCCGGTATGTTAAGTTTCTTTCCAAGGGTTTCCAGTAGTATTCTGTTGGATTGATGAAAAACAAACATGTCGATATCATCAATTTGCAAATTCGCATTTTTAAGGAGTTTATCAATTAAATCAGGTGCTTTATTAATTGAAAAATTGAAAACTTCGGAGCCATTCATATAAATTTTGGAATCATTTCTTTGAGCGCCCATCTCATCAATAAAATCTTCACCTATAAAATCCTCAATCGGATATCTTTCTCTTCCGTATTTTATTATAATCTGGTCGAATTTGCTACCATCGGTACCGAAAATAAATTTGCTTAAAACTTTCCTGTTTTCGGTTGAAGAAATTAATGTAGCAGCAGCCGCATCACCAAAAATTGCCCTGTTACCTTTATCTTTTGAATGCACAGTTTTACTAATTGCTTCAGAAGTAATTAGCAATACATTGGAGGCCGATCCTGAAGTTATCAGTCCGTTGGCAAGGTTAAATCCGTGCAAAAATCCTGTACATCCCTGGTTGATGTCTACTGTGCCACAGTTTTCATTCAAACCAAGCAATTCATGGACAACACAAGCAGATGCAGGAGTAATATAATCGCCTCCGGCAGAACAAAATATGAGATATTCAACTTCATCCTTATTAATTATCTTTTGCGAAAAAAGATCTTCTGCCGCCTTAAACCCCATGTCCACTGAGGTTTCGTTCTTTTCACATATATGTCGCGATTCAACTCCTGTTAAACGAGTTAACTCTTTAACTTTTAATGTAGGAAAATCACTCTGCAGGTCAGAGTTTGTATAAACCTTGGCGGGAAAATATAATCCTATACCTTTTATCGTTGAAAACATCTATTTATTAGAATTTCTTATTTCTCTAGACTTATCTCTGTAATATTCAAATTTTGCCTTATCATTATGCTTTTGGTAGTATACTGCAAGGAATTTATAAACCTCAACCTGAGCACCCATTTCTGCAGCCTTTTCATAATACCTAATCCCTTGTAATGTGTCGGCAAATTTGATATAATAATTTCCCATATTTACGTAAGGAATACTTGTTTCGGGGTTTAATTCCATAATCCGTTCATTGGCTTTTAATGCCTTATCAAACTGATTATTAAGAAAATATGCGTTGGCGAGTTTTGAAAGGGTGTTTGCTCGTTCTCCTTGTATTTCAAGCCCTTTTTCATAATAATGAACAGCCGAATCGTAACGGCCTTCCAATTCATAAGTATATCCTATATTGAAAATTGCTTCATCAAAACCAGGTTTATATTTCAATGCCATATCATAGTAATTATGAGCCTTGGCAAAGTATTTTCTGGCATTATTATTTTCTTCTTCAGCCTTTTCCATTTCATTCTTGTTGGCATAACTGTATGCCCTGATTTTAGCCTGATTTCCATGAATTCGGGAATAAATATTACCCAATCCCAACCATGAACTATACATGCTGGGGTCGATTTCAACGGCTCTGGTAAAATGCTTGTCTGCCAATGCAATCATATCAGTAAGATATCGATAAATATTTACCTTTTTTGTAAGGTTAATATTAACAAGTTCCAACTGTTTTTGGGCAAACATTTGATTTGCTTTTGCAGAATTCCATAAAACCGGCATATCGGAATTATACAAAAGGTATTCGGTTTTCCAATTGGTATTCCTTATGTGAGTATAATAGGAATATCCCCCTGTAAATACCAATACTATTAAACTGATAATCACAAATTTAAATAAGTTTTGAGGTTTGGTTTTTGGATTAACTCCAAACAATTTATATAATACCCAAACAAAAAACAGAGTAAAAGATAGGGATGGGAAAAATGTAAATCTATCACCAACTATTCCTGGAACATATGCAACAATGTTAGAATACATTGAAATATTGATAAGGAAATACAGAATTATAAACGATAAGAACGTTTTCTTTTTGATATTAAGGATTGCATAAACAGCCATTCCTGCATAAGCAAGGAAGGAAAGTATTGCCCAGATATTTGTAAAACTCACAACCGGAATTACATTATAACCATAAAAATATCTCAAAGGATATGGATAAACAAGCATCTTCAAGTAGAACCCAAGTCCATAAAAACCTGTTGCTATTATGTTTAAGAAACTGTCTTCGAAGGCCAGAGGATTTTCAAAGAATCGATAAGTACGATTTATGGGTGGCAAAAATGCCAGCGCGGGAATTCCAAATGTTATTATTATAAGAGCGAATAAACCACCGGCAAAATACAGTATTTTTTTTAGAGGCATTTCGGTAAAATAATACAATACTAAGGGGAAAACTGCCAGTTGAGCAACGGCTGTTTCCTTCGATAGCAATGCCAGAAAATAACTAATTATTCCGTAAATGAGGTACTTTTTGTTTTTGAAGTCTGCCCATTTTAAAAACATTTTTATTGCCAAAAAACTAAAAATGAAGTTCAGAAGTATATCCCTGTTTTTAAGGCTGGCAACAACCTCAGTATGTAGTGGATGCGCGGTAAATAATAAAAGTGCCAGAAATATAAACCAGGGATTGTAATTTCTGAAAATACGCAATAAAACACTAAATAAAAGTAAAATACTTAATGCATATAATAGTGTACTAATTATATGGCTTATGGCAGGATTGTATTGGGAGTTTGCAGTAAACTGATATTCTATAGCAAAAGTAAGTCGTGTAATTGGCCTGTAACCCAACGAGTTGCCTTCAAGACTTGTATAAGGTGTAGTAAATATTTCAGGTATTGCCGCTAAGCCTTTAGCCTGCGTTTCGTTATTAACATTTACAAAACTGTCGTCAAAAGAAAAATAATTGAAAGTGGTGTTATAATATAGTCCTATACTGAACAATATCAGTACAACCGACATATATGTAATTAACTTCTTATTATTTTGTTCATCCAAAAGTTTCTTTTGCTTTTTATCCTTTACCTTCATCTAATCTGAATTCTTTAAATAAACATGCTAATTATTATCTCTATTCTAAGTTCTATTTCTTTATAAATCAATTCGAACTTTCAAAAGTAATTTTGCGCAAATATACTATATCAAATTGTAATCAGTAGTAAAAAATTATTATAGTATATAAATGATTAATTGAGATTTATGCCTTATCTTTAATCTGTTTTTAATAGAAACACGATGAAGAAAAAAATTGCAACAATTATAACATTTCTAATAATTATTCAGGTTTATTGCCAAACTGAGCTTTATATGCCCAAAGAAATTAGGGCAGCTTATCAGTCGAAATCACGATCAGAGAATGGAAATCCGGGAGAGTTATATTTTCAGAATACTGCCAATTATGATATTAATGTGGAGTTTAATCCCGTAAACGGAATGCTTAAAGGTAACTCAACAATCATTTATAAAAACAATTCAAATGCCGATTTGAGAACAATTGTTTTTAAACTCTATCCTAATTTGTATAAAAAGGGAATTACGCGTAAAGTAGATCTGGATGCTTCCGATATTGGCGATGGCATGGAAATAATTTCAATTATGGGTGTCGATTCAGGGATAAAAACGGTTAACGAACTGGGGAAACTTATGATTGTAAGTCTGTTACATCCCCTCACTCCGGGAGAAAGTACAGGTTTTATTTGCGAATGGCAATATCAGTTTCCAATGAAAACTTTGCTGAGAGAAGGAAGGTATCTGGATAGCACTTTCTTTGTGGCATACTGGTATCCGAGAATAGCAGTTTATGATGATATTGAAGGCTGGGATTTAAATCAGTATAACGGAGAACAGGAATTTTATAATGATTTTGGTAGTTATAAAGTTAATATAAAAGTGCCCGATAATTATTTGGTGTGGGCATCCGGTGAATTGCAAAATCCGGAAGAAGTTTATAGCGATACTGTTTTAAATCTACTGGAAACTGCGTATAATTCAAATCAAATTGTTAAAATAATTGATGCTGAAAATCTGGGTAGTAATAAGTTTACTTTGAACAAAACAAATATCTGGAAGTTTAGTTCATCCAACATTAGTGACTTTGCTTTTTGCCTTACAAATAACTTTGTTTGGGATGCCACAAGTACGGATCTGAATGGCAGAAGAATTAAAGTAGATGCGGTTTATAGTCCTTATTCAGTTGATTTTCATGAGGTAGCCGAATTAAGTGTTAAAAGTATCCATAAGATTTCTAAAATCATGGGAGTTGATTATCCATTTAGTAGATTAACGGCTTTTAATGGTCACTATGGAATGGAGTTTCCCATGATGATAAATGATGGTGATGAAGACAACAGAAACGGAACTGTTTTTATAACCGCACATGAAATAGCACATTCGTGGTTCCCGTTTTTAGTAGGAACCAATGAACATAGATATGCCTTTATGGATGAAGGATTGGTTACATATTTGCCAAAAGTTGCGGAAGATGAACTTTCTTCCGATAATGATTATAGGTCGTTTACCTCAAATGTTAAAACATATTCTTTCTATGGCAACAGTATAATTGATATACCTATGATGGTTCCCAGCGAGCAACTCACCGGGCCTGCTAATATGTATGTGGCATACAATCGCGCAGCTATGGCATATTATACACTGGAAGATATACTTGGTACAAAAACTTTTAGAAAATGTTTAAGCAGTTTTATAAATAACTGGTCGTATAAACATCCCACAGCCTACGATATGTTCTATACTTTCAATAATGTTTCAGGCAAAGATCTCACATGGTTTTGGAATAGCTGGTTTTTTAGTTTTGGCTCAGGAGATATTGGAATAGTTGACTTTAGTCAGAAAAAGGATAAACTTATTGTAGATATAATAAATGAAGGAGGATTTCCGGTTCCGCTATATTTAGTTGTGAATTATGAGGATGGAACTTCCGAATCATTCCATACATCTGCTTCAATATGGCAAGATGGTCTAAAGAAAAAAAGCCTGGAGTTTAAAACGAAAAAGAAAGTAATAAGTATACAACTTGATGATACCAAAACTCCTGATTCTAATAAAGGAAATAACTTCCTTGCGGAGTAAAAGATAATCAACACATATTTTCTCCCAAAACGAATCCGCTTAATCAGCGTCGTCCCTGCTTCGGCAAGCAGGCGCGTTCCTATTGCAATATCCTACTTTCGCAAAATGATAAACTTAGCAACCGAATCGAACTTGCAACTTGACACCTGCAACTTTATTTTGTGAAATTTACCCCATCTTAATTATCACATTAACAGCCACATAAATTTTTTATTTAGAAATATTATAAATAATATGTAAGTAAAACGATTTCTTTTCGACTATGTATTCAAATCATTAATTATAAACAACAAAAAATTTGTAAGATGGAAAAAAAGATCAAAAAAACTACAATTTTAACCGGATCAGTAATAGCCGGAGCATTATTAACTTTCTCAGTAAATGCTGAAGCAAGACCAAGCACACAAGTGCTAGGCAATGGAGCAGAACTTCGTACAGAAATCATCGAATTAAATGCTAATTCTTCAAGCGATAAACTTTATGAATTGAAGTGTGGTGAGAAATCAGGAACTGCTACCAAGAAAACAGAAGCAAAGCCGGAAGCTAAAAAAGCAAAGACTTCAGAAGCCAAATGTGGTGAAGGTAAATGCGGCGAATCCATGAAAAAGGCAGACGCTAAAAAAGATACTAAAGATGCAAAAGCAGCAAAAACAGAAAAGAAAGAGAAAACTTCAGAAGCAAAATGCGGAGAAGGTAAATGTGGAGCCGAATAAATCAAAAATCCCTGTCCGGCTCCAATACCATTGGGTAAAAGAGCCGGACTTCTTTTAATAAATAACTATCTGTAAAATGAACAATGAAATAAATATAGGACTGGGTTTCAGAAGGGAAATTGCCAATGAGTTTCTTGAGGCAAATTCCATAGCGCCCGATTTTATCGAGGTGGCACCTGAAAACTGGATTGATCTGGGTGGTTATTGGAAAAGTAAGTTTAAAGAAGTAACAGAAAAATACCCCTTGGTATTGCATGGTTTATCATTATCCATAGGTAGTCCGGAAGAACCCGACTGGGAGTTTTTAAAAAAATTAAAACTATTTATAAAGGAATATAATGTGGAGATATATTCTGAGCACCTTTCCTTTGCCAAAATGGACAATGCACACTTATACGACTTATTACCAATTCCTTTTAAAGAAGATAGCATAAAACATGTTGTAAAAAGAATTCAGCAGGTTCAGGATTTTCTGGAAATGAAAATAGCCATTGAAAATGTTTCTTATTACACTCCCGTGGATGCCGAAATTACTGAAGATATTTTTGTTAAAAGAATAGTTGAAGAAGCCGATTGTAATTTATTATTAGACGTAAATAATGTTTATGTAAACTCCTTCAACCATAAATATAATGCACACGATTTTATCGATAATATGCCATTTAGCAAAGTGAAGTATATCCATATGGCAGGGCATAATAAAATTAGCGAAGATTTGATAATCGATACACATGGTGAAGCCATAATCGATCCGGTTTATGATTTGTTTGATTATACTTTGAAGAAAATGAAAAATAATGTTCCTGTTCTTTTGGAGAGAGATTTCAATTTTCCTGAAGCAGAAGAATTGCAAAAAGAAATGGAAGTTTTGAGAAAAATCAGTTTAAAAAATATCGACCATAATGTTATATACCGATAAAACATATGATAGTCAGAAACGCCTGACAAACTGGGTTAGAACCGGAAGAGAATCTGATGTTCCGGGAGCAACTTCCATTGGCTTAAGGCAATACAGACGTTTGTTCAGGAATAATATTAACAATTCCCTTTCACAGGCCTATCCCATTAGTTTGGAGGTGCTTAGCGATAAAGAATGGAATATTTTAGTGGATGAGTTTTTTGAAAATCATGATGCCATAACACCTCATATCTGGAAACTACCATTTGAGTTCTATGAATTTGTAAAAGCAAATAATTATGCTGAGAAGTTTAATTACCCTTTTTTAAATGATTTGCTTCTTTTCGAATGGCTTGAAATAGAAGTATATACCATGCCTAACGAATATCCTGAGCCCTATGTTAAAAGTGGTGATGTTTTGAACAATGTTCTGGAAGTAAACCCGGAATATCGTTTAACCCAATTGGAATACCCTGTTCATATGTATGCCGCCAAAGAATCGCTTAACCATAAAGGCAATTATTTTCTTTTGACATACAGAGAACCTAAAACCTATGATGTAAAATTTATGAATTTGGACACACTGCATGTTCTGTTTTTTGAAAAAGTGGCCAACGAAAACTTAACTGCTAATCAAATTATTGATTTTATAATTGATCAGAATAATAGTATCCCTAGAGATAAATTAACCAAAAGTATAAGCGGGTTTATAGAAACAATGATAAAAGAAAAAGTGTTTCTCGGCTATACCGAAAATTACCTTAATTAGTAATCGACATTAAATCAATTATTTAACCATAATTATTATGGTTTAGAGATAGAAATATGTAAATTTTAAAACTAAGAAGATGAAAAGATTAGTTATAGTATATGAGAATATTAGCAAAAAATTGAGTATTGCAAAAGATTTGCCTTTATTATTTATGAGACTGGTTCTGGCCTACGGATTTTATGATCCTGCCATAAAAAAATGGAATAATATGAGCGATATTATTTCGTGGTTTGATAGCATGGGAATGCCATTTCCAACCATAAATGCATATATGGCAGCAACAACAGAAATTACGGGTGTTGTTTTACTTACCCTTGGGCTTTTTACAAGAATAATATCCGTCCCACTTATGCTTGTAATGCTGGTGGCAATTAACACAGTACATTTTTCAAATGGTTTTGAAGCCGGAAATAATGGTTTTGAAATTCCTCTTTATTATTTGATAATGCTCTTTACTTTAACAATTTATGGCGGTGGAAAAATAAGTCTGGATTCGATTATAAAAGGTGCAACTAAAAAATTATAGTGGTAGTCATATTAAAATAACTTCCTTTTCCTTTCAAATGAGGGAGTTTTGGTTAATCTAGGATTATAAACAGCTGGCTTTTACGAGTTAGCTGTTTTTGTATAAAGAGAATTTATATTTTAGTAAGGTAAAATTTACACTATGAATATCCGAAGAAGAGAATTTATTAAAACTGCGGCTGTAGCAGGAGCAGGGCTAGCCGTTTCCCCAACTTTATCGTTTGGAAACCCATTAAAAAACAGTAAGTTGCGATTGGGATTTATTGGCTTAGGTTTAAGAGGAGTTTTGCATCTGCAGAATTCTTTAAACAGATCAGATGTGGAAATTACCGCCATATGTGATACTGATCCCAAAAGAATGGAGTTATCCAGAAAAATGATTTCTGATGCAGGATATAAAAAAGCACTTGAGTTTGGTAAAAACGCCTACGATTACAGAAATCTTCTGGAATTAAAAGATGTTGATGCCGTAATTATTTCCACACCATGGCTATGGCATACACCCATGACTGTTGATGCCATGAATGCAGGCAAATACGCAGGTGTTGAGGTTTCTGCAGCAACTTCCATGAAGGAATGCTGGGATTTGGTGGAAGCACATGAAAATACAGGAACTCATATGATGATTTTGGAAAATGTTAATTACCGTCGTGATGTGCTGGCCGTAATGAATATGGTTCGTCAGGATGTTTTTGGGGAGTTACTGCATTTTCGTTGTGGTTATCAGCACGATTTGCGTGAAGTTAAATTCAATAATGGAAAACAACCCTATGGGGGAGGAGTATTGTTTGGGCCGGAAGCAATGAGCGAAGCCCAATGGAGAACTCAGCATAGTTTAAAACGCAATGCCGACCTTTATCCAACTCATGGAATCGGGCCTGTTGCTGCTTATGCAAATATAAACCGTGGTAACAGATTTGTTTCCCTCAGTTCGCATTCCACAAAATCACGAGGACTTCATAAATATATTGTTGATGTGGGAGGAGAAGACAATCCCAATGCAAAGTTAAAATGGAAGTTGGGCGATATAGTTACCACTACCATAAATACATATAATGGTGAAACAATAATTGTAACCCACGACACTAACTTACCACGACCATATTCATTGGGATTCAGAGTTCAGGGGACTAAAGGCCTTTGGGAAGTTGATGGTAGCAGAATTTATGTTGAAGGAGTTTCCGATCCACATCGTTGGGATGATGCTGAGAAGTGGCTGGAGAAATATGATCATCCATTGTGGAAACGTTATGCCGGTGAAGCCGAAGGTGCCGGCCATGGTGGCATGGACTTCTTTGTATTGAATGCTTTTGTGGAATCGGCAAAGAAAAATATTGCACCACCTTTGGATGTTTATGATGCAGCAGCATGGAGTGCAATTACTCCTCTTTCAGAAATTTCAATTGCCAACAATGGCGAAGTTCAGGATTTTCCTGATTTTACCGGAGCACAATGGATAG
>JBFFLX010000114.1:0-11302 GCA_041554435.1 Bacteroidales bacterium | reverse complement strand
TAATCCATCAAACACAATAGATATCAGTAATTTAACCAGTGGCACATATGCCATTAGGGCTATGGATTTATCAGGAAAAATTTATACGAACTCTTTAATAATTAAATAATTATTATAACAGTAAGTTTTCTCATGAAAAGCAGGGTTTAAGCCCTGCTTTTTTTTTTGGGATATTACTTAATTCCTGACTTGTTTGCTTTAGCGAATCAAAAAATATCCGGTATTGATATCTAGGAACTTATTGAATCATTTTTACTTTGATGGCGCTAAATCTGACATTCAGAATACCTTTTTTTAGCTGCGTAGCAGCGTCCTCTTTGTAGAAAACGTATTTGTTGACAAACCAAGGTGCAGAGCACCGCTCTCTTGGCTTTTTATCAAATTTTCCCCCATTTTCTAATTATTAATGAAAAATCATGGAAATATAGAGAACGGTGCTCTGCACCTTTTGGGGTTTAGGTTTGCTAGTAACTACAAAGAGAACGGTGCTCTGCACCTCTTGATAATTACTTTTTAAATTCACGAAATTTATTAGGATTAGTATCCTAAAACCAGTAAAAACGAATGTAAACCTTATAAGTAGAGGTTATGGCCTTTTTGATTTAAAGCGTAGCAGCGTCATCCTTACTATTCAGCTATTAAATATCAATAAAAAATGATTGTTGATATTTAGCAACTTATTGAATTATTTCTTTAATTAAACCGCAAATATCAGGCAATTAGGAGTTTTCTCATGAAAAGCAGGGTTTAAGCCCTGCTTTTTTTTTGGGATTTAATTATCGTCTTCATCTTCATTGAGGACGTTCCATGCTTTTTCAGCGGCAATTTTTTCTGCTCCTCTAATGGAATAGTCTCTTGCACGCGACACCTCTTTTCCGTCAACCATAACTGCCACCTCATATTGTTTTTGAAATTTCTGCCCTATTTCATCAACAACATCAAAACTAGCAGTGATTTTATTTTTTTGTGACCATTCAACAATTTTACTTTTATAGTTAACTTCGATGGTTTCTAAAACTTCCATATCCAAATGAAGTTTTATAACTCTGTTAACCAAAACTTCTTTTGTAAAGTTGTAACCTTTATCCAGATAAAGGGCACCTATAAAGGCTTCAAAAGCATCGCCTCCTGCTGATCTGGCATTTTTTCCTTGTTCGTTACCAGCAACGATATGCGAATTCAAGCCAAGTTTTAAGGAAAGTTTATTAAGTGCCGAGCGGCTAACAATTTTAGAGCGCATATCGGTTAAGAAGCCTTCTGATTCGAATGGGTATTTTCTGAAAAGGAAGTCAGCTACAATGGCCCCAATTAATGCATCTCCCAGAAATTCCAGGCGTTCATTATTAACTTTTACTCCATTAAGTTTTTTTCTTGTGGCCGATTTATGTCTTAAGGCCAGCTTATACAAAAAAACATTTCCGGGATAAAACCCGAAAATGTTCTTTATCGACTTGTAAATCTTTTTGTTCTTTGAGAAAAGAACTTTATAAGTGTTTCTTAAAAACAATTTCTTTTATTTTATTTGGCAAACTTTTTAAAGATTAGTGAAGCATTATGTCCACCAAATCCAAATGTATTGCTCAAAGCGATATTTATTGTTCTTTTATGGGCTTTGTTAAAAGTAAAATTCAGTTTGCCATCAATATCAGGATCATCGGTAAAATGATTAATAGTTGGTGGAACGATATCGTTATTAACTGCAAGTAAAGCAGCTATTGCTTCAATAACTCCTGCACCTCCTAAAAGGTGGCCTGTCATCGACTTAGTTGAGTTGATATTAATATTATACGCATGTTCTCCGAAAAGGTTTATAATTGCCTTAGGTTCAACAATATCGCCAACAGGAGTTGAAGTACCATGAGTATTAATATGGTCGATATCTTCTATATTGATACCGGCATCTTCAATGGCTGCCTGCATACATCTTCTGGCTCCGTCTCCTTCCGGATGAGGTGCTGTCATATGGTGTGCATCGCCTGAGAGTCCTGCGCCCGCAACTTCGGCATAGATGTATGCTCCCCTTGCCAGGGCATGTTCCAGTTCTTCGAAGATCATTCCTCCTCCACCTTCTCCCATTACAAAGCCATCGCGATCTTTATCGAAAGGACGTGATGCTGTTAAGGGGTCATCGTTTCTGGTAGAAATTGCATGCATAGCATTAAAACCACCAACTCCTGTAGGGTTAATGGCTGCTTCAGAACCTCCTGCAACAAAAGCATCTGCCTTTCCTAATCTGATGTAATTAAATGCATCGGATAAGGCGTTGGCCGATGAGGCACAAGCCGAAACTGTTGCAAAATTAGGTCCTTTAAATCCATATTTTATGGATATATGCCCTGCTGCAATATCAGCAATCATTTTAGGTATGAAAAAAGGGTTGAAACGTGGTGTTCCATCCCCTTTTGCATATCCTTCAAC
The DNA here is from genome assembly GCA_041554435.1 of Bacteroidales bacterium. Taxonomy (GTDB): domain Bacteria; phylum Bacteroidota; class Bacteroidia; order Bacteroidales; family F082; genus BM524. The sequence goes on along the minus strand of JBFFLX010000114.1, from coordinate 8,884 downwards.
TTCTTGAAAAAAAGTATCTAATCCACCAATGCCGGAAGCCCAAATAACACCAACTCTTTCCTTATTGACCTTATCTGAATCTATTCCTGAGTCTTCAATAGCCTGCCCGGCTGCAACCATACCAAACTGAGAATACTTGTCGTGTTTACGTGCTTCTTTCCTGTCGAAATAATCCAAAGGATTGAAATCTTTAACTTCACAAGCAAACTTTGTTTTGAACTTTTCTGTGTCAAAACCTGTGATTTCTGCAGCCCCGCTAACTCCATTTAGTAGTGCATTCCAATAATCATTGATATTATTACCAATTGGAGTTATAGCACCAAGACCGGTAACAACTACCCGCTTTAGCTCCATAGTACTTCTTTAATTTTTTACTGATTATTTTCGATGTATGTTACTGCATCGCCTACAGTTTCAATTTTTTCTGCTTCTTCATCAGGAATTGAAAGATTGAATTCTTTCTCAAATTCCATGATTAATTCAACAGTATCAAGTGAGTCTGCACCTAAATCATTGGTGAAACTTGCTTCGTTGGTAACTTCACTTTCTTCAACACCTAGTTTGTCAACTATGATGCCTATTACTTTTGAACTAACTTCTGACATAATTAAATTTTTTAATGTTTAAACTGCTGCAAAGAAACAGATTAATGGAATAAAAAACAATAAAAAAATTAAAATTTTATTAATACAGTTTTTGAGCATTTTTTGAAGTGTATTATCCAATAAAAAAAATAAATGCATGCATTACAGTTTATTAGACTTAATATTTTTATTTTTAGCACTTCAAATAATGGCTTATGAATGTAAAACGAATTGCAATTTTCGCCTCAGGTAATGGTACTAATGCTCAAAGAATTGCTGAGTATTTTAGTGATAATAAGCAGGTTGATATTTGTTTGATATTATCGAATAAATCAGATGCCGGAGTACTGTTACGGGCACAAAATTTAGGCATTAGAGCAGAAGTTTTTAATCGTGATGAGTTCAAAGAAGGACAAAAAGTAGATGTTTTATTGCAGGAACTTAATATTGATTTAATAGTATTGGCAGGATTCTTATGGCTTGTTCCCAAATTTTTAACAGAAAAATACCCCAACAGAATCATTAATATACATCCTGCATTGCTTCCAAAATTTGGTGGAAAAGGCATGTATGGCATGAATGTTCACAAAGCTGTTATAGAAAGTGGAGAAAAAAAATCGGGCATTAGCATACATTATGTAAACAATAAATATGATGATGGACAGATTATTTTTCAGGCTTCATTTGATATTATAAAAGGAGAGACTGCTGAAAGTTTGGCTAATAAAATACACCTATTAGAATATGAGCATTTCCCAATTGTAATAGAGAAAGAACTTAATAAAATATAGTTTTTCAGTTAGTTAGAAGTCTCGCGCTTCGCTTATACAAACAAAGTTCGCATTTAATTAGGCCTTTATTCTTAAAAAACTCTTCATCCATATGTGGATGGACGCAAAGTGTATTATCCTCCTCCCAGCATATGGTTTTTTCCTTACCAAACATTATGCAATTTTCCTTTTTGCAGTTAAAGTATTCATAACATGTTTCCATAATTCAAAAGTAAAAAAAACGCACAAAGTGTTATTAGTATTTTAAAATTTTTATTAAAACACAATACCTTTAATCATTATTGTGTTTCTTCTCGAAATCTATATGTTCATCCAAATCAAAATTTCCATTGAAAGTTAAATAAGGATTTATTGTTGTTATAATAGTTGTGTATTGATTTTCAATTCAAACTAATCTACAATTTGTTTAATACAAATTAAATGAAGTTTTGATTTTAAGATGATTTTATTTTCTCAACTAGTTGAATAATGCTGACAAAATAATGGCAATTATAAGAAGCGTGAAATAGGAATAAAAAGAAATTAAAAACCAAAAGTATAACTGCCCTGCTTTACCGGTTTCTTCTACAGTTATTTCCTTATAGAGTTTGAGATACTTAAATATCAAACCCCTGCGATAAGCAATATTTGCCTTTATATTTCTCTTTTTAAGTTCGTTGGAAATTTTTATACTTATGGATAAATTCCAAATTATTAAAGCAAAAATAATTATACCCAACACTATTAATAAATCATTCATAATTAATTAAATATAAAGTCATCAATACCGGAGTTACCAATATTTAATTCTCCAGCAATTAATGGATTCGTAAATTTATATCAATTATTGGTTTCATGAATTATCCAAATATATATAAAAAATTAATATGTATTTGTGCAAATTAATTAAGAAAGTCATTAAATATATCCTTATTCTCTTTACAATTTGTTTTATATGCTGCTGATTTATATATATTTAAGTTGATAAATCCCCGTAGGCCCTATTAATCAGGCAATCGCATAAAAATTAGTTTTTAATTACTAATTAAACATTTAATATTAAAGCATCGATATATAATTTAATATTTAAAACAATTAATGAAAAGCATGATTTCTGAAGTTTTTCAATTATCGGGCAGCTACTTACATTGATAGGTACTCTTGGTTTGTTCCTTTGCGGGATGAAATTAATAGAAAAGGCATTTACGGCAATGAATAAAAATCTGGCCACGGATTTTTCAACAGTTAACATAGCTAAAGCCAAGAAACTAGAAGAGGAGATAAATGCTAAGCGTGATGAATTAGGTCGGCAACATGTTGAAGATCTCAAAAACAAAAAATATAAACATAAGTTAGGTTCGTTTTATAGTGATATGTTTTCGATGAATGAGAAAATAGGCGACTATATAATAAATGTTAGCGAAGCCATTTACGAATATCAGGAGACACTATAAGTGAAAATATGCTTAGCTGCGTGAGGGATTGCAGCGGCACCCCCGAGCCTGCGAGGGAGTATAGCGGAAAGCCCGACCCGCCGAAGGTGGGGCACGCCCAAGTAAAAACAAGCAAAATTTATTGCCAGAATATTTTTATGAATTGTTAACTATCGCAAAATTATATTGTCATTAGGTGTATAATCATCACTATTACAATGTTTTGTTGAAATTTTTGATATAATATATGTGAAATTTTTACCGGATGCTGAGTAAATGCCGGGAAAACATTGTTGTATGAAGCAATTATAAATTATTTTTGAGTGAAATTAAAAAAACAAATAATCATAACTACAAAAACTACATACCGACTATTGCTGTTATTGCTGTTTGTTAGCGTGCTGAATATTAACACTTTTGCTCAACTAACAAAGATTATGGGTAGTGTAAGCGATTCGGCTACGGGTGAACCCATGCCCTTTGTAAACATAGTTTTTAAGGGTACCAACACTGGTGTAACAAGCGATTTCGACGGAAATTATTCGATAGAAACCCTTGAAGGATCTGACACATTGATAGCTTCGTTTGTGGGTTATGAGAAGATGAAGGCAGCGGTGGTAAAGAGCAAATTCCAGATTATTGATTTTAAAATGAAATCGAGCGCAGTTCAACTGGAAGATGTGATAATAAGGCCGGGAGTAAATCCGGCGGAAGTGTTGCTCGACAGCATTATTGCACATAAAAAGCGAAATAATCCTGATCATTTTGATGCTTATCAGTATGAGGCTTATACCAAAATAGAACTGGATGCAAATAACATTACCGAGAAATTTCAAAACAGGAGAATGTACCGACCATTTAAGTTTATTTTCGATAATGTTGATACTTCGACGGTTAATGGTAAAACCTATTTGCCAATATTTTTAAGTGAAACGATTTCGGATGTTTTTGCCAGGAAAGATCCCAATGGATATATTGAAAAGATAAAAGCCACCAAGATTAGCGGCTTTAATAACCAGAGCGCTATGCAACTGCTTAGCGATGAATATTTTAACACTAATATTTACGATAATTTCATAAGGATATTTCAGGTAAATTTTGTGAGTCCGATTTCGAATAACGGGCTTTCCTTTTATAAATACTATCTTGTTGACAGCGCATATTTTGACGGCAATTGGTGTTATAAAGTGATGTTTAAGCCAAGGCATATTCAAACTTTAACATTTACCGGAAATATGTGGATACACGATACCACTTTCGCTGTGAAGGAAATTGAAATGCGTATGGCGGAAGATGCCAATATGAATTTTGTGAATGATTTGGTAATTGATAAATCTTTCGAACTTGTTGATGGAGAGCACTGGGCGCTAACACGCGATTATACCATAGGTGATTTTAATTTAATAGAAAACAACAAAAGAACTCTTGGTTTTTTTGGGAAGAAGACTACTACTTATCGCGATTATATTGTAAATAAGCCCAAGGATCCTAAATTTTATGTTTCTACGGTAAATGTTATTATGAGCGACAGCGCCGATAAGTTTGATGATAGTTATTGGCTGCAGAACCGTCATGAGGACCTTACGCAGGATGAGCGGACAATTTATTATATGATTGACACACTTACCAGCATTCCTCAGTTTAAAACCTATATCGACATAGTGGAAATGGTTGTTTCGGGCTATTATGTGAAGGGTAAGTTTGAAATAGGCCCATATGCCTCGATGTTGAGTTTTAATGCCGTGGAGGGTGCCCGTTTCAGGTTTGGAGGACGTACCAGCAATGCTTTCAGTAAAAAGATAATGATAGGCGGATATGTTGCCTATGGAACCTTCGACAAGAGATTTAAATATGGCGGCAATGTGCTGTATATGTTTGATAAAAATCCGCGGCGGGCGCTGAGTGCGTCATTCAGGTACGATTTGGAACAGTTGGGAGCGAGTCAGAATAGTTTTAGGGAAGACTTCTTTCTGGCATTTTTGTTCCGCCGGCAACCGGCTGATAAACTGAGTTTTGTGGAAGAAATAAAACTTAGTTATGAGCATGAGTGGTTTACCGGTTTCAGCACAAATTTGGTGTTGAAAAACCGCAACCTTTATCCGGTAGGATATACAAAATTTGAGTTTTATTATGAAGATGAAGCCACTCAGAAAATTGCCAAAGAAGATGCCATTACCTCGGCTGAAATTGGAGTTGATGTTCGATTTGCATATAAAGAGAGAGTAACAATTGGGGAGTTTGAGAGAATAAGTCTCGGAGCAAAATATCCAATTATCAATATAAAATATGCTTATGGAATGCCTAACTTTTTCAAGAGTGATTACGAATATCATAAATTGCAAATAGGTGTAACTCACTGGTTTAACATATTGAATTTCGGATGGTCGCGCTTTAATGTGGAGGCCGGAAGAATTTGGGGCACCCTGCCCTACCCTTTACTGAAACTTCATGAGGGTAATGAGACTTATTTTTTCGATGAGTCGGCATTTAATATGATGAATTATTATGAGTTTGTAAGCGATAAGTATTTTAAGTTTTATTATACTCATCATTTTAACGGATTCTTTTTAAACAGAATACCGCTATTGCGGAAATTAAAATGGAGGGAAGTGGGATTTATAACCGGATTGGTAGGCGGAATGGATGAGAAGAACAGGAATTATTCGGTCTTCCCCGATGGTATGAACACCCTCGACAAACCATATTTTGAGGCCGGAGCCGGAATAGAGAACATTTTTAAGATTATACGCATAGATGCTGTTTGGAGATTATCGTATCTGGACCATCCCAATGTTTCGCCTTTTGGGGTGAGAGTGAGTTTGAGGTTTGATTTTTAGGGGGGGTCAAGTATAAACGCAGCCTGGGCTTTCAAGACGATTAGCTTCTCGAATTATCAGAAAGTTTATTCATTGCTTTTACTTTCACTATTAGCATTTTTGCCCACATTATGCTTATACAATGTTGGCGGTAGTTTTTATTCAAACTTCAATAATTCGATATTTTCTACTTGCATTAAGTATTTTTCTAAAAATCCAGTATGTGATGCACCAATGATAATGAGAATTTTCTTGTTTGGGTTAGTTGCTACTAAATTCAAAATGTTAGCGGCTATATTTAAATTTCGCATTTCCCAAAGATAATATCTCGCTTTATCGGAACCCGATCTGAAGTTTGTTTGTAACCAAATTTTCCACTGCGCATTGAAATCACCGTTTTTATATTCTGTACTATTTAAAAAAGTATATAAATTGAGAAAATCACCAGATTTAATGCAAGATTCTGTCAACTCAATTGCTTTTTGAAAAACGGCTGATTTACTAATTTCAGTAAAAAGTTCGGCGTTTGCTTTATAATCTTCAATAAAATTTGGATAATACTTAAACAAAAGTGCTTCGTCTTGAAAATTATCGATGGGGTAAAGCCGATTTAACTTTTCTTCTTTTGCAAGTTGCACTGCCAGGCTGTAATATTCATTCTTGCTATTCACTTCTTTTTCCAGAATGCCAGCAATGTATTTTTCAAATTCTGTTGTGAATGCAGACTTATCTTCGAGCAATGCATACTGTAACACAGCCGAAGGTAAATCTGTAATTGCCAAATAGTTGAAGATTAATTGCTTCCGATCTTTTGAATCAAGTTCTTCCTTATTCAAAAGTTCCTGAATATATTTTTCTGCCTCCAGAAAAGTTACTTGTCGATGAACTCTAATAGTGTCTGCAATTTCTAAGAATCGGACACCGAATCCACCTTTTGTAATTCCATCAAACGCTTGATCATTTCTTGATTTAATATCATTCAACAATTCACCAGACATTTTCTCTATTCCAATAACATTAAAATTGAGTGAATCAAGTCTTGCAATGACCCTATCAAGCATAGACACCTCAAATCCTTCAATATTGTTCAGATGAGAAGTTCCCAAAATCAGTAATTGACTTTTTTCAGTTTGACTATATGCAGCAGGGTTTAATAAAGAAGTGAATATAAGTATATATATGATTTTCATAAAAAAAGAATTTTGATTAATAATGTGACGATTTGTAGATTGAGAAGTTACAATGATTTTCTCAATGCATAACGGTTTGAATATAGGGCGTTAGCATTTTATTCAATAAATTTTCTTTAGTTTCTGTATCGTCAAACCTGCCAGCCGGCAGGCTGGTTTACAAATCATTTTCTTTAAACGACTTAGCGGCTGCATGCACTATATTTTTTGTTAGCCACTGGGCTTTATTATTCTACTAACTTAATATATACTATTTGCAGCTCCTTTATGCTTTTCACTAGTTTTATATTTGACTACCATCAAATATCTGTAGAGTCAATTCTTTCATTTTATAGATTGATTCTCGATTCGCTTTGTTTTCATTAAAGCATATTGAAATATTAAGTTCATTGTTGATTGTTAGAACGCTAATATATTTCTCCATTGAGTCAGAAAAAGCAAATGGACTGTATAATTCTTTCAATTTGATTTTCATTGAATCGTTATCTGGTTCTATAAGTCCTAAATTTGCAATAGTAAATGTGAAATTTATTTTATTCATTCCTGTCTTCTTTAGCAATCTAATAACCCGTTTATCTGCTCTCTGCCCATATAAATTTAGAATCATTGCATCCAAAAATTTTGGAGTAAACAGGCAGATCAGTTGACTTTTGAAAAGATCTTTGTCTAAAAGTCGATTAATTTTTTTATGGAATATTTGTGTGTTTTCCCAAAAAGTTTTTCTCTCTCTGTATTCCAGGCTGGGTTTCAAAGTAGAAACAAAAAAGCCCATGCTTTCACCAGGCTGATTATTGAGATGGGTTCTCAGGTTACTGGTAACTATAACTTTGCCTGAATAATCTCTTTGCCCTAACAATTGCTTTTCTGCACATAAAAAGGCTGTAACCAGTCCAGTATTTACAGAAACATTATTTTGTTTGCATTGCGAAATAATATTTGCGGTTTCTTCCTTTGAAAATTTAAACGAAATAATTTGAGGTTTAAATTCCTTCCAAAATTTATTATGTATTTTCCAATAAATTTGATTTGAAAAGTTAATGGTCTTCTTACTCCACTTTTTATTGATTGAACTAATGAAGAATCGAGAAATAGGATTGCCTAGCCTATGTGGAATATTTTCGGGGACAAGAAAAACTGGCATTTTCTGTTTTATCTGAATTTTCTCACCGGATAGAATCCTCATAATATCTTTAAAGAGATACACAAGAGACATTCCATCGCAAATAGAATGATGACAGTTTATTATTAGGGTCGTTTGGTTTACCAGTGTAAATTTAATTAATGGGCCATTTTCAAAATCAAAGCAATGTTTAAGTTCACTTATGACAACCTCATTTATCTCTTCAGATTTTAGTGTTTTAACTTCATGTATTAAATTATTATCAATTACATACCACGCTTTGTTTTCCTTGCCAATTTCGATATGGCAATTTAGAAGTTTATGTTTATCAGATAAAACTTGAACTGCATTTTCTAAATCATTTTCAGAAACAGTAGTTTCAAATACACCATACATGACTACATTAGCATTTGGCATTCTTATGTGCATCCTTGGGACGCCTATTATTTCTTTTTTAAGCATAACTGACACCTAATGAATAAATTATTTTATTTCCCAATACAAGGTTTGCGTATAAACCTATAATTCTTTTTAGAAAATGATTTCTGAGATTTGCTATCATCTTTTTGCTACATAATCTCTAAACTTTATTCTTGTTTTTTATTTATGATTTTAATTATTATGGTTATAATATTACGAGGACGTTTTTTGCCTTGCAGCTAACTTACTTATATGTACCATTAATAACCCACATCCCTCAAAATAAGGCAGATATGTACAATAAGTAAATGAAATAGTTTTCATTATGGATTAATTAATGTGTAAAGTTAGGGAAAATTTATTAATTGATACTGAACTTATCTGGAGGATATTAGTTGTTGGTTTATTTGCTGGCTTTTCCAATTTTAAAACCTATTGTTGGTCGGTTTTCATTATTTGGGGCTGGTGGTGGTTTGGGGTTTTGTTTTTAGGGGGCTAAAGTTTGGGCTATTGATAACTTTAGGCATTTATTAATTTCACAAAAATTTCTG
>JBFFLX010000113.1:0-11319 GCA_041554435.1 Bacteroidales bacterium | reverse complement strand
GGAAGAAATATCAGGGTATTATCGCCACAAATAATTATGAGCCACCACTTGAATTAATGAGGTTTTTTACCACTTTTGGAGTAAATCATTTTAATAAATTAAGGGAGATTAATAATTATCCATGGGAGGAAGTGTCGGTTTATAAGCAGGATATAAGTTCAGTAATGCCTAAAAATGTCGACACACTCTGGGTAGGCATTTTCGTCGGAAACTACGATAAAGGAGGGCATATTGTGAGTTTGGAACTGGATTTTTATCCGTCTTATAGCAACAACGACTCCTCTCAAAAGTATATAAAACCATTGTTTAATACAGTAAATATTATGGAGATGTCGGGTCAGAATTATGGACGGTTTTTCAATAATGATACATTAAGAGTTGAAATAGAAATACCTGAAAATATGCAAAACCCACAACTTGTTTATACTACAACAGGCCATGGTGGATGGGGAAATGGGGATGAATTCAATCAAACTTCAAATGAAATATTTGTGGATGGTAAATCAGTTTTTAATATTATCCCCTGGAGAACCGACTGTGCTACTTACCGCATGCTTAATCCGGCTTCCGGTAATTTTAGTAATGGAATGTCGTCGAGTGATTTAAGTCGTTCCAACTGGTGCCCCGGAACTTTAACACCTCCGTATATTATTAATTTAGATGATATTACACCCGGTAAACATTTATTGGAAATAGTAATAGATCAAGGCACGGATGAAGGAAATAGTTTTAATCACTGGAGCGTTAGCGGTGTTTTGATTGGTGATATTAAATAGGTATTATTTTTTAAAAAAGTGACAAGGTGACAAAGGGACAATAATCCTTCAACGACTCACCATTCACAAATGACTAATAACCAGTGACCACTTTTCATTTTTAGTTTTTCACTTTTCATTATTAACTCATAACTTAAGTGCACTTTTAACTTAAAATTCAACCACTTTTGTAACTTTGAGCACTAAGTGTCGTCTCCTATTTGAAATGTCGAATTAAAAATGTCGAAAAAAATCTTTGAACATAAAATAATGCCTGTCACACAAAAGATGTATCGTTATGCATTTTCGATACTAAAAGACAGCGATTTGGCAAATGATGTTGTTCAGGATTGTTTATTGAAGATATGGGAGAAAAGGAAAATTCTTCCAAAAATTAAAAGTTACGATTCGTGGGCTATGCGCATTACCCGGAATCAATGTTACGACTGGGTTAAAACAAATAGGTATACCATAGGAGATGAGGCTTTAGTAAACATTTCGAATACGGAAGAGACAGATTACGAATCCATTTTAAAAGACAGCAAACTTTGGCTAGATAAAATAATGGACTCACTTTCTCAGAAAAACCGTGAAATTTTTCATTTGCGCGAAGTTGAAGAAATGACATATCAGGAAATAGCAGAGATAATGTCGTTGAGTTTATCGGATGTGAAAGTGAGTGTTCATCGTACACGACAGAAAATTAAGTCATCATTTCAAAAAATAGAAGGATATGGAATCGCAAATTAACAAACTGAGAGAAAAATATTGGAAAGGTGAAACTTCTGTTGAAGAAGAAAGAGAATTAAAAACTCTTCTTCATAATCAGAAGGATAACAGCCCTGAAAAAATATTTTTCAAGGAGTTGGAAGAAAGAAAACAGGAACAGGGTAAAATTGAATTTACCTATCCTAAAACCAGAAATAATTTCGTTTGGAAAATTTCTTCCATTGCAGCAACTATTGTAATTCTGATTGCCTTTGCCATTGGTTACAATAATTACGAGCAGCCTGATCCTTACGAAATAACAAATCCTCAACAGGCGTATGAAGTGAGTTTGCAAGCCTTGAGGTTAGTAAGTAGCGAACTAAATAAAGGAAAAACCTATTCGTCAAGAATAGAAAAAATAAATGAAGTAAAAGAAAGTATTAATAAGTAAAAATTGAATAAGATGAAACGATTGACATTAATTTTAGCAGGATTGGCCATCTCCATGACAATGATGGCTCAAAGCTCCATTATCAACAAATATTTTGAAAAATATGCCGATAATGATCAGTTCACCAAAGTAACTATAAATCAGAAGATGTTCTCTTTGTTTGCTAACTTTGAAGGCGACACTGAGGAAGAAACTGAGTTCATGCAAGCTATAAGCAAACTTGAAGGATTAAAAATTCTTGTTGCCGACAGCATTGAAAATCCAATGGGAATGTATAAAAAAGTAGCCGCTGAAATCGACAAAGGAGGTTATGAAGAACTCATGTCGGTTAAAGATGGTGATGAAAACGTAAAATTCTCCATTATCGAAAAAGATGGAATTGTTAAAGAAATGATAATGGTAGTTGGTGGAAAGGATGAATTTGTACTTTTGAGCCTTTATGGCGAAATTGATTTGAAAAATGTGAGTAAAATTGCAAATGGAATGAAAATGCAAGGAATGAAAAACCTTGGAGATTTCCATTACGAAAATCATGATAAAAATACAGGTCATCAAGAAGACAATGATTAATAATAGATTTTTTTTGATATTATTTTCTCTAACGGTTTTCCTGTCTGTTCAAGGACAGGAAAACCTGTTTAAAGAATTTGCCGATGCTCACAAGGAGCGGGCATTTTGCTTTTATCCCAGTACTTTACGCATGTTAAACATCTCGGGAAATCCTGATTTCAACGAAGCCGTAAATGGAGTTGAAAAATTACTCGTATATAAACTTGATTCAATAAGTGCTGCCGATAGACTTTATGATGGCATGTTAAACGATTTCAGGAAAAAAGGTTTTGAAGAATATATTTCTATTACGGGAGGAACATATGCAGCATCATTATTAGTTAGTCCTGAAGATACGGATATGCAATACGTTGGAGTTTTTAGTGATGAGAGTTCAACTCTTGCATTTTATTTAACCGGAGATTTAAAGTGGGAAGAAATACCTAAAATGTTTAACAGCATTAAAGATGGTGATTTTATTAATGTTTTAGATTTAAATACAACGCAGTTTGAAAAGCACCCTTAAAATACAACAACTTTCAAAATCATTTGGAAAAATAAAAGCTGTACAAAAACTTGATCTGGAAGTGCAGCCCGGTCAGATTTATGGAATACTTGGCCCTAACGGAAGCGGAAAAACAACTACTCTTGGAATGATATTAGACGTTGTTGCTCCCGATAGTGGTAGTTTCAAATGGTTCGAAGGAATGCCTAATATTGAAGCCCGAAAACAAATAGGATCCATACTTGAAACGCCATGCTTTTTGCCTTATTTATCGGCTGTTAAAAATTTAGAAATTGTGGCTCACATCAAAAAAGCCGGTAAAAACAGAATAGGTGAAGTTTTAAAGCAGGTTGGTTTATATGAACGCAAAGACGATAAGTTTAAAACTTTCAGTCTTGGAATGAAACAGAGATTGTCAATTGGTGCCGCCCTGCTTTCCGATCCTCCTGTACTAATACTCGACGAGCCCACAAATGGCCTCGATCCACAAGGAATTGCCGAGGTTAGGCAGTTAATTGTTGATATTGCAATTCAAGGGAAAACTATACTAATTGCAAGTCACCTTCTGGATGAAGTACAAAAAGTATGTACGCATTTTTGTGTTTTAAAAGAAGGAGTAAAAATTCATGAGGGCGCTGTAAGCGAGACTCTTGGAGAAATAAATAAGGTGGAAGTCAAAAGTCAGGATTTGAATTTGCTGAATACTATTTTAGAAAATTTTGAGGGGATAGATAAAATTGAAAATGGTGGCAATGTGCTAACAATAACCCTTAAAAGCGGTTTTAAGGCAATGCAAATAAATGAGTACTGTTTTAATAATGGAGTCGTTCTCCAGAAATTAAATACCCATACAAATTCACTGGAGAAAGAATTTTTAAAAATCCTGAAAGACCATGATTAGAACATTAAAATTAGAATGGCTTAAAATAAAGAACTATAGGGTCTTCTGGATATTAATATCTATGTATCTCCTTGCTCTGCTTATCATAGCCTCAGGTGGAGCCTTATTTTTAGAGTGGTTAAAAAATCAGGGTGCCGACTTCAACGGTATAGATCCTACTATTTTACCAATATTCGACTTTCCCGATATTTGGCAAAACATAACTTATTTGGGCTCATTTGCCAAAATATTTGTTGCATTTATTGTGATTATTTCGGTTAATAATGACCTCACATACAATACATTACGACAGAACATTATAGATGGAATAAGCAAAAAAGAATATCTTGCAAGTAAAATGATGATGATAATCGCTTTGGCGGCTATCAGTACACTTTTTGTATTTATATCCGGTCTAATAAACGGAATGGTTTATTCCCACGTTTTTGGAGTTTCGGTAGTCTTCGACAAGATGCAATTTTTGTTTGCTTATTTTTATGATATCGTAGTATATTGTTCGCTGGCATTTCTCTTGTCTTTAATAATAAAGAAGTCGGGTTTCGTTATTGTGGCTTTGTTTTTATACACCTTTATGTTCGAACCCATTGCCGTGGCAATATTTGAAAATGCGCCTTATTTCAGGGATGGAATTATGCCACAAGTGGTACAGTTCTTCCCAATAAAGGCACTTAATAATCTGATTACAGTTCCTTTCGGGAAATATATTTTCAGAGAAATACAGGATTATATTTCCATAAAATCATTTCTCATAAGTTTAGCATGGTTTGCATTTTACCTTGGATCTATCTCATTCATTCTGAATAAAAGGGATTTGAAGTAAAAAGGCTAAAGTTAAAAGTGCACTAAAGTTACAAGTGCCTAAAGTTGAGAGTGCGCTTGAGTTCATCGAGTTATGATTTATGACAATAAGTTTTATTGTTAATGACCAACACCATGGCTTCAAACTAATAATTAAGGCAGTCAAGCAATTTCCAACGGTTAAATTGACATTCACTCATAATTCATCCCGAGTCCTAGTGACAAAACTCATAACTGTGTAATAAGCATATTACCTATCTTTGCAAACATGTACAGACCGGATATTAAAGAATGGCTGCCAACTACCTTAAAGGAAGTAAGGGCAAGAGGCTGGGAACAATTGGATGTAATTTTGTTTACCGGTGATGCTTATATCGATCATCCTAGTTTTGGTAATGCCGTTATCGGGAGGGTTTTGGAAAGCATGGGATTGAAAGTTGCCATAGTTGCTCAACCAAACTGGCAGGACGATTTACGCGATTTTAAAAAACTTGGAATTCCCCGATTATTTTTTGGTGTATCAGCTGGTGTAATGGATTCTATGGTGAATCATTATACCGCCGGCAAGCGACTTCGCTCTAATGATGCTTATACTGCAGGAAACGAAGCCGGTTACCGACCCGATTATGCCGTAAAGGTTTATACACAAATTCTAAAAAAAATATATCCGGAAGTGCCTGTGGTAATCGGTGGAGTAGAAGCCTCATTACGTCGGTTTACTCATTACGATTATTGGCAGGATAAACTTATGCCCTCGATGCTGGAAATGTCTGGCGCCGACCTTTTAGTATATGGAATGGGAGAGAAGCCCATAAAAGAGGTGGTTAGTTTATTGCAAAGGGGAGTACCATTTGAAAAGATTACAAGTGTTAGGCAAACTTCTGTTATTGTTCAAAGTAAAGAGGAAATTCCTCAAAACAAAAACTGGTCTGATGTTTACCTGAATCCTCATCAGGAGTGTTTGAAAGATAAAAAGGCCTATGCTGCCAACTTCAAAGTTATTGAGGTTGAGTCGAATGCTATGGAAGGTAGCAATAGGATTATTCAGGAAACTAATGATAAATTTATTATCGTAAATCCTCCTTATGGCTTTTTGGAAACAGAGGAGATAGATGAAATTTTTGAATTACCATATACCAGATTACCACATCCAAAATATAAAAAGCGAGGCGATATTCCTGCTTATGAAATGATTAAGTTCTCGGTAAATGTGCATAGGGGATGTTTTGGAGGCTGTAGCTTTTGTACTATCTCTGCTCATCAGGGGAAATTTATTTCGTCGAGATCGGAAGACTCGGTATTAAAGGAAGTTAGAAAGATTGCTCAACTGCCTGATTTTAAAGGATATCTTACTGATCTGGGTGGACCATCTGCCAATATGTATAAAATGAAAGGCAAGGATCAAAGCATTTGTATGAAATGTAAGCGGCCTTCATGTATATTCCCTAAAGTTTGTTTTAATCTCAATACCTCCCATAAGGAACTTACAGAACTTTATAAAAAAGTTACAGAAATAGAAGATGTTAAAAAACTTACCATTGGAAGTGGAATACGTTACGATATTCTATCTCCTACCAACAATAAAAATGGGGGAGAGGATTTGGAAGAATACATCAAGCAATTGTCGCAACATCATGTTTCCGGCAGATTGAAAATCGCTCCTGAGCATACTTCCGATGAGGTGCTAAAGGCTATGCGTAAGCCTAGTTTCAGTTTGTATTATGAATTTGTAAAAAAATTCAAACAGTATAGTGAAGATGCCGGATTAAATCAGCAGGTTATACCATATTTTATTTCAAGTCACCCTTCCTGTAAAGATGAAAATATGGCTGAACTTGCAGCAGAAACCAAGTCGGCAGGATTACGTTTGGAACAGGTTCAGGATTTTACTCCTACTCCAATGACTCTTGCTACAGTAACATATTATAGTGGTTTCGATCCTTATACTTTAAAACCAGTTTATACAGCAAGAAATTCGGAAGAGAAGAAATCACAGAATATGTTCTTCTTTTGGTATAAAAACGAATATCGCAATAAGATTAAAAAGCGATTGAAAGATATTGGAAGAGAAGACCTTACGGATGAGTTGCTGAAGAAAAAGCCCAGACTCTAATTTACATTAAACCTATTTCTTTTAGTCTTTCTATGAGGTAGTCTCCTGCTGTAATATCCTCAAAAAGTTTACGGTCTTTTATGCAACTTTCAAGACAATTTAATGGCATAGATGATACGGGATGCAAGAAGAATGGTACTGAATACCTGCTGGTGGATGCTTTTTTCCCTTCAGGATTTACAACTCTGTGGGTGGTTGATTTTAAAACTCCATTTGTTAATCGCTGAAGCATATCACCCACATTAACAATAATATTATCTTCAATAGCGGTAACATCCACCCATTCCCCCTGTCGTGTTAAAACCTGTAATCCTTCTGCACTAGCTCCAATTAATAAAGTTATCAGGTTGATGTCTTCATGAGCTCCTGCTCTAACAGCTGAGGTATTTGTATTTTCTATTGGAGGATAATGTATTGGTCGGAGAATACTGTTTCCATCAACAACGTATTTTTCAAAATAATTCTCATCCAAATCCAGAAAAAGTGCAATTGCCTTTAGGATATTTCTTCCCGACATCTCGAATTCCTTATATGCTTTTAATCCTGTTTTCAGGAAATCAGGAATTTCTGAAACATAAACATTTTGCGGATAAGCATCACTATGAACTTCCTGTCCGAAATGCCAAAATTCTTTAAGGTCACCTTCAGTGCTGTCTTTGGCATGTTCTTTCCCAAAGGAAGTATAACCCCTTTGTCCGCCGGTTTCAGCGAGTTCATATTTCTTCTTTACTTCCTCAGGAAGAGCAAAAAACTCTTTTATTTTATCGTATAATGTGTCAATAGTTTTTTTTGAAATACCATGATTTTTAATGGAAACGAATCCAATTTCAGCATAAGCTGCACCTAAATCATTAACAAACTGTTGCTTTAGTTCTTTATTTCCGCTAAGAAAATCCCCCAGGTCGAGACTTGGAATTGCAGTATTTTTCATCTTTTAAAATTTCGACTAAAGTATAAAAATCTATTATTTAGAAGAAAACTCATGAAGTTCAATTTTATTGCCTGCCAGTTGTACGGCAATAACGGTGAGGTATTTGTCGGTTAATTCTGAGGGTAAATCGATGAAGATAATTCCCGGAACCGAACTCCACCAGGCCTTCATTTTTATATTATAGTTTAATTTGCTTCCCTTTCCAACAACCCAAATATTCTCCACTTTATTGTTTATACCTTTGAGCATTATCGGTCCTTTTGGATTACCTTCAACAAAAAGGTATAGTACTTTGCCATTTGCAGAAGTGGTGCTTGGGCCTGCATAATATTCTCTGGGTATTCCTGCTTTGCTTCCAAATATTGCATTGGCATGTTTTTTATTCCAGAGGCCTAATTCTTTTAATATGTTTTTCTGTTCTTCAGGAATTGTGCCATCGGCCTTAGGCCCTATATCGAGTAAAAGATTTCCTCCCATGGAAATTACATCGGCAAAAATTCTGATAACCTCATATGGGGTTTTATAATTTTTGTCGTTTTGTTGGTATCCCCACGAATCATTCATGGTCATGCAAAGTTCCCATAATTTTTCTTTTGGCTTATGAATCGGCAATCCCTGCTCGGGAGTAGCATAGTCGCCATAGCCTTGCAACCTGCTGTTAATGATAATGTTATTGTTTTTTTGATGTAGAAGCTCTCGTATTTCTTTGGCATGCCATTTTTCTGCCGACTGTTCCCAATCGCCATCAAACCACATCAAATCAGGATTATAATTATCCATTATTTCCGTTATTTGGCCGAAGTTAAATTTTACGAACTTATTCCACTTAATGCTGTCGTTTTCATAACGTTTTTTCTCTCTTGTAAAGTTTGGATAATCCTCATTCGACCAGTCGAGGAGGCTGTAATAAATACCGGTTTTCAAACCCTCTTTTCGTAAGGCTTTTACAAATGGTTTTATTAGATCTCTTTTGGCCGGAGTTGTTTTTACCACATTTAAATCGCTGAATTTACTGCCCCATAATGCAATACCATCATGATGCTTGGAAGTGATAACGGCATATTTTGCACCGCTTTCCTTAATTAATTTTGCCCATTGTTTGGGATTATAATTTTCGGCATTAAAGCCGGATAATTGTTTCATATAATCCTCATAAGAAATATATCCATTATAAAACGACCATGATTCATCAATTCCGTTAACAGAGTAAATTCCCCAATGGATAAATATCCCAAGTTTAGCATCGGCAAACCACTCAAATTTTGTGCTATCGGTTTTATCCTGACAATAATTCGTATTGGGAATCAGAAATAAAGAAGCAATTATAAGAATTATTAGATATTTTGTTTTCATGATGCTTACATTTTTACAGAACTGATTTTTAAAACCACTGCATATTTTGAGGGGGGATTATTTCTATGGTTTTCAGGAATTTCAATTAGAATGCCTTCTTTAGTTTGTCTCCATTTTAACTTTTTCGCTGTTCCAACAAGATATATTTTTGTGTTTTTATCACTTTCAAAAGAAGATATTTTTATTTGGGAAGGGAGTTTATTTTCATCCTCATCCAATAAATAAATAGCATAAACAGTATTTCCATTTTGTGTAAAGCAAATGTTATTTTCCTTATAAGGAGAAATTGCGTTGGTATTGTATATGGCTTCACTATTCACATTCATCCAATGGCCTATTTCATCAAGCAGTTTATAGGCATCCTCATCCCAACTACCATCAGGTCCGGGAGCAATATTTAATAAAAGGTTTCCTCCTTTAGCAACTATATCAACCAACATATTTATGGCTCTGTGCCCACTCATATATTTGGCATTTGGCACCCACGACCATCCTCCACCGGCAATAATACACGACTCCCA
The DNA here is from genome assembly GCA_041554435.1 of Bacteroidales bacterium. Classification (GTDB taxonomy): domain Bacteria; phylum Bacteroidota; class Bacteroidia; order Bacteroidales; family F082; genus BM524. The sequence goes on along the minus strand of JBFFLX010000113.1, from coordinate 1,734 downwards.
CGGATAGGGTAAAGCCTGCTTGGGAATCTGATTCTCAGGAGTTAAATAATTTTGGTTTTTGCCTTCTACGGCTCTGTCAACAACGATTAAGCCCGGCTGTTTTTCCCTGGCTTTTTCAACCAGTTCATCCATTCGAATATCCTGATTTACTATGCCATTTTTTATAAATCCCGATTTTGTTTTATCTACACTTTTTGTATAAAACTCTTCAACATCTTCTTTCCACTGCTTTGCTACCCAACCACCATCGAGCCATAGGATATCTATTTTACCGTAATCGCTCATCAGTTCCATTATCTGACCTTGGGTAAACTGCACATATTTCTCCCACTTTTCAGGATATTCCTCGGGGTCGTAATTAACGTTTCTGTCTTTTGGCGGGAAATAAGGATCCCAGTAATCATCATTATGCCAGTCGGGTTTTGAGAAATAGGCACCGGTCCAAAGACCTTCACTGCGAAAAGCATTAAAAACCTCTTTTGCAATATTTGCCTTAGGGTTTGTGTGGAATGGGCATGCACTATCAGTAACTTTATAATCGGTAAGTTGAGTATCGAACATGCTAAATCCATCGTGGTGTTTTGTGGTAAAAACAACATATTTCATACCTGCATTTTTAGCCGCTTTTGCCCACTTTTCGGGATCGAAATTAACCGGATTGAAAGTAGTTTTCAGATTTTCGTATTCCTTTACATATTCATAATAATTGTCGGGGTGATTGCCTTTTTTTCTTTCGCACCAGCCATAATCTTCGGGGCAAATCGACCAGGACTCCACAATTCCCCACTGGCTGTATGCACCCCAATGCATCAACAAGCCAAATTTTAAATCCTGCCATTGTTCTAGTTTTTCCAATACCAAGTTGTCGGTTTCGGGTACATATTTTTGTGGTTCGTGTTGTGAAATTGCAGTTAATGAAATAATTAAGGTAAATGCGATTAAGAAAATACGTTTCATAAAATGTTTGATTTTGAGGGTTAAAAATACAAACATTATTGGATTTTAATTAATAACAATATATTAAGGGTTTCCAATATTTTGTTTATTTTTATACCAAACATTGACTATAATCTAAACACAATTAAAAATGAATTTGATACCGACCCAATTTGCAAAATTTTCTTTGGTAATAATTTTAACAATCCTTTCCTTTTTAAACACTAATGGTCAACAATACCATCCATTGCCTGATTCTAATGCATCATGGATAATACAACAGGATAATGGATTTGGAGGATTCTATTTCCATAAATTCTTTCTATCACCTAATTTGGATGACACCTTAGTAAATGCAAAACTGTATAATAAAGTATTTTTCAGATTTGATACTGGTAATCCACATTATTATGGTGCTTTTAGAAATGAGGGAAATGGAAAGGCTTATTTTGTTAGAGCATATTCAAACGAAGAATATCTATTACGAGATTTAACGAAAAGTGTTGGAGATACAATAAAAAATGTATGCTATGAATATGACTTTGATACTTGGGTTTTAGATTTTGTTGTTGACTCAATAGAATTTGTTGACGCTGGTCCATATGCAAATAAAGTAATGCATTTAAGTACTGTAATAAAAGATACAATTCCTTTGATAGATGAAGAGTATTCACCATTGACATGGATAGAGCGAGTCGGGTGCTTTGCAGGAGGCATTGTAAACAGTCATCGAGGAACTTTAAGTATCAAGATGTTGTATTGCATGCAATATAATGATAGTATACATTACCAATCAAG
>JBFFLX010000112.1:0-11332 GCA_041554435.1 Bacteroidales bacterium | reverse complement strand
GTGTGCCTTGGTGGTAAAAATAATAGAAGTTGAAAAATAAAGGTTTTAAGTTAACCACAAAGGAACGCAAAGTGCAACACGAAGGGCGCAAAGGAAAAAACTTAGTGCTACTTTGTGCTATCCTTAGTGTTCCTTGGTGGTAAAAAATTAATAAATTTAGAAATAGAAAAAATGAAAATTGTAAATATAGTTCCGGGTTTTGGTGGTACATTTTATTGTGGGAATTGTCTTCGCGATAGCGGCTATACAAAATCCTTAATAGAATTAGGCCATCAGGCAATGATGTTACCAATTTATTTACCCCTAACCATAAAAAATGGAGTTGAGAAGGGTGATAGCCCTATCTTTTTCGGAGCGGTAAATATTTATCTGAAGCAGAATTTTAAATTTTTAAGAAATATGCCCCTATGGATGGAGCACTTCTTTAATTCACCATCAATTTTAAAATTTGCTTCAAAAAAAGCCGGATCGACCCGAACTGAAGGGCTTGAAGAAATGACAATTTCCATGCTCAAGGGAAAAGATGGAAATCAAAATGTGGAACTTCAGGAGTTAATAGACTTTTTAAAGGTTCACGAAAAGCCTGATGTTGTGCACCTTTCAAATGCATTATTATTGGGACTGGCAAAGCAAATTAAAGAACAATTAAAAATACCTGTTGTTTGTTCATTGCAGGATGAAGATGTTTGGGTTGATGCTATGAACGATTTTTATAGGGAGAAAGTCTGGAACCTTATGAGTGAAAAAGCTAAGGGCGTTGATGCTTTTATCGCAGTAAGCGATTATTATGCTGCTGAAATGAAAGTAAAAATGAAAATTCCTGATGAGAAAATGCATGTGGTACCAATTGGAATTGATTCTTCAATTTATAAATATGCCGAGCCCAAAAATGAGCCACAGGTAATAGGATACATTTCCAGGATGTATGAAGAGCATGGCTTTGGTTTGCTCATCGATGCATTTATAAAACTTAAACAAAATACGAATTTCAAAAATGTATTGCTAAAACTTTCAGGGGGTTATACTGCCGACGATAAAAAGTATGTGCACCAACAAATGCGAAAACTTAAAAATGCAGGAATTGATAAAGATGTAGAAATTATCGAAGATTATCTGCCAGAAGAACGCTATAAGTTTTTCAATCAATTAACATTACTTACTGTACCTGTTTTAAAAGGTGAGGCTTTTGGAACATATCAACTCGAATCACTTGCCTGTGGTATACCACTTGTTCAGCCTGCATTAGGGGCATTCCCTGAAATTATAAAGCAAACAGGTGGGGGCGTTGTATATTCGCCAAATACCGTGGATGCAATGGTGGAAAAATGGATGGAAGTTCTCTCAAATCCACAGAAAATTTTAGAAATGGGAAAAAAAGGAAAAGAATCAGTAAATAAACAATTTGCAATTCATGAGATAAGTAAAGGTGTACTGGAAATTTACAAAAGTGTGTTGTGATGATAATAGAACTTGATAATATTACAAAGACTTACCTAAATGGTAATACCGGAATTAAAAGAGAAGTTTTAATGGGAATTTCTTTGCGGGTTGAAAAAGGAGATGTTTTCTCAATAGTCGGGCCCTCAGGGTCAGGGAAAAGTACTCTGTTAAACATTATGGGAACCCTCGACAAAGCAAGTTCAGGTAATATGAAATTCGATGGCAAGGACATAACACAATTTAATGATAATCAATTGGCTGTGTTGAGAAATCAGAAAATTGGATTTATCTATCAATCCCATCATCTGCTACCTCAGTTAAATGTACTTGAAAATGTGCTGGTTCCAACTATACCTTTAAAGGATAAAACAAAGAAAAAACTTGCTGCTGAGAGAGCGATAAATTTGCTGGAATATGTTGGTTTAAAGGATAAAATACATCAGATGCCCGGGCAACTTTCAGGAGGGGAGGCCCAAAGAACTGCTGTTGTAAGGGCATTAATTAATGAGCCGGAAATTATTCTTGCCGATGAGCCTACAGGTTCACTGGATGTAGATTCAACTGCTATGATAGGCAAATTATTATCAAAAATTAATAAGGAGAAAAATGTAGCGCTTATTGTTGTAACTCATTCACAATCGTTGGCAAAAAGTATAGGAAATATTTATAGCCTCAAAAGGGGAGTTTTAAAAAAGGACTGATTAAATGAATCGATTCAGGTTTATCATAAAGAGTTTTAAATACTTTATCAGACAACATATCGCTGTTTTTTTGGCGACCATGATAAGTACGGCTGTTCTTACTGGAGCCTTGATAGTAGGTGATTCCGTAAAATATAGTTTGAAGAAACTGGTTGATAAACGACTGGGAAAAATTGAGTACGCCATGATTAGTGGCGATCGTTTTGTTAGTTCAGAATTATCTACAAAAATCTCAAAAGAATTAAACCTTCCTACAGCCTCCCTACTAATGTTGCAGGGAATAGCAATAAATACTGATAATCAAAAAAGGATAAACAAGGCTCAGATTTTAGGAGTTGATGATGATTTTTGGGCTCTTTCAAAAATTGAAATGCCTGCTCTTACAAACAAGGAAGTAATTATCTCTCAAAACATATCAGATAAACTTAATATAAATATTGGAGATGAATTATTAATCAGAATACAGAACGCTTCTGTAATACCTATTAATGCTCCCTTTACAACTGATGAAAATCAAAGTGTTGCCCTTCGGCTTATAATAAAACATATAGCCAATGATGACGAACTTGGGCGCTTTAGCCTTAGAAACAATCAGATAGCACCTTACAATATTTTTGTTAATAATAGTGTTGTTGGAAAAGTTCTGGAATTAGATGATTTAAATAATCTAATTGTTGCAGCAGCAATACCCGATATCCACTTAAGTGAATTAGATAATAGTTTAAAAAATAACTGGACATTAAAAGATGCCGGACTTAAAATCATTCCAATAAATAATGAGGGTAAATTTGAATTGTTATCCAACAGAATATTCATCGACTCTCCCGTTGTAGATGGAGTTGATAAAATGAAAATTCCCAACCAAAAAGTCCTTAGTTATTTTGTAAACTCGCTCGAAATCAATAATCGGGAAACCCCTTATTCTTTTATTTCTGCAGTTCCTGAAAATTATTTGAGTGAAGATTTGTCGGATTCAGAGATAGTAATCAACTCCTGGCTTGCCGATGATTTGAATGCAAAAATTGGCGATTCTTTGCAAATTAAATACTTTGTAATAGGAGCATTACGAACACTTGAAGAAAGAACAGCAAACTTCGTTGTAAAAAGTATAATTCCCATATCCAACAGTATTTTTGATGAGAATCTTATGCCCGATTTTCCTGGTTTGTCGGATGCCGGAAATTGTAGTGACTGGGATACGGGAATTCCTATCGATTTGAAGAAAATAAGGGATAAAGATGAAGACTACTGGAATGATTTTAAAGGAACTCCCAAGGCTTTCATTTCTCTTGAAGAAGGGGCGGAATTATGGAAAAATAAATTTGGCAGTTATACTTCCGTTCGCTTTGATGCCCGCAATTTAAGTGAGTCAGAACTGGAACAAAAAGTTATGTCCAAAATTTCTCCTGCAGACTTGAGTATTGGTTTTGTTAATCTACGCGCTCAAGGACAGCAGGCAGCCTCAAATGGCGTTGATTTTGGTGAACTTTTTCTCAGCTTAAGTTTCTTTGTTATCGCAGCAGCAATACTTTTATTGGTGTTGATATACAGTTTAAATGCCGAAAGTAGAATGAGTGAAGTTGGAATACTTTATGGTATGGGTTTCAGCAGAAAGCAAATAATTAAACTTCGTTTTTCCGAATCTGTAATTACAATAATTCTGGGAGCAATATTTGGTGGCCTGGTGGGAATATTATACAATAATTTCATGATCTGGGGACTAAATTCAATATGGAATGATGCTGTTCATGCAGATTCTATCGAAATTTTTGTGAAACCACAAACCATGTTTGCAGGTATTTTTGTCGGAATTGTTATATCGCTGATAACCATATATTTCGTTACTGTTCGAAAGCTTAAAAAAACTGTTATTTCCATTATTGGAAAACAGGAAAACAATTATAAAATACCCAAGTTAACAATAAACAAGATTTTCGCTTTTAGCGGGATATTGGGCTCGCTGCTTATTATTTTTTATTCCATTATTAATTCAATTGAAGGGAATTCGCAACTAATGCTGACTGCAGGTTTCTTGTTTTTAGTGGGGGCTACATCATTGTTTTTAGTATTTCTAAGACCTAAAATAAGGCAAAACGGAGATTCCTCAAAAACGCTAAACTTAAACCGATTGATATTGATGAATGCCGGAAGAAACATAAGCAGAAGTCTTGCTGTGGTTACATTACTCGCCTTGGGAACATTCACAATAATAATTACCGGGGCTAACCGTACAACATTTTCAGGAACTGAAAATGAGAGAAATTCGGGTACTGGAGGTTTTAAACTTTGGGTGGAGAATACTGTCCCTGTTTTACAAAATTTAAACACTGCCGAAGGAAAGAATCAATACGGATTAGAAGGGGAAGAAATTTTGAATGATGTTCGATTTGTTCAGTTCCATAGTCTTGCCGGTGACGATGCCAGTTGCCTGAATTTAAATCAGGTTCAACAGCCCCAAATTCTGGGTGTAAATCCATCATTATTCGATAGTTTGAAGGCTTTTTCTTTTGCCAAACTACTTAAAGAATCAGACAATCCATGGTTGCAGTTAAACGAAAATTTGGGCAAGAATGTATTTCCGGCTTTTGCCGACCAAACAGTAATTCAGTGGGGGCTTATGAAGTCGGTGGGAGATACACTGACATATCATAATGAGCATGGAGAAGAAATTTACCTTGTACTAATTGGAGGTTTGAATAGTTCTGTTTTTCAAGGTAATTTATTAATTTCTAATAATAATTTTGAGAGGAACTTTCCCGGATCAGGTGGTTCGAATATAATGCTGGTGGATGCTCCTAAGGATAAAGTAGTTAAAGTTGAAAGTTTACTAAACAATTATTTATCTGACTACGGTGTAGATGTATCGCTAACATCAATGAGGCTTGCATCATTTTATTCCGTTACCAATACCTATCTGTCGATATTTATGCTGCTTGGCGGTTTAGGAGTTATACTTGGCACCTTTGGACTTGGCATTGTATTGATGAGAAATATACTCGAAAGAAAGCAGGAGATAGCAATATTTAAGGCTTTAGGTTTTCAAAATAATCAGGTATTTAAATTAATTTTCAGAGAAAATATGTTGCTGCTTACAGTAGGTATTTCAATAGGTTTTATATCCGCTTTCATAGGTATTCTGCCATCAATAATATCACCCGCTTTTCATATCCCCGGAAACTTCTTATTTCTACTTGTTCTTCTTGTATTTGTAAGCGGATTGATTTGGATTTTTATAGCTGCCAGGCTTGGAATTAAAAACAATCTTTTGCAAAATTTGAAAGAAGAGTAGAGTTTCTAATACTGTTTGATTTACTATTCTTATGTTTTCATAGATTTATTATGCTATTTGGTATAATAATATCAATTTCAATGAAATATATAATCAGTCTAAATTCCTTTTTTAGTATTTTTAAACAGTATTTTTTTTGGCGGATATTTACAATATTGGAATAAAAATTTACAGAAAAATTATTATAATTTTGTTTAATATCTGCCTAAACTATTTTAATTAATAAATTATATGAAAATCAAAATTAGTTATAGATGGCTATTGTCTTTGGTAATAGTCTTTAATTCCATTATGGGATTTTCACAGGAAAATATCCCTGATGGCTGGACACAATTCAGGGGTGATGAAAGAGCCGGGATTTCCACTGAAAGTTTGTCTAAATTTAACTGCTCAAAATCGCAGCCTGAACTTATTTGGAAAAAGGAAATCGGCTCAGCATTTTCAGAATTGATAATTTCTGAGGGAGTAGTTTATACCATGATAAGTGATACTGTTGATAGTTCAAATGGTTCAGAATATGTTGCTGCCTTTAGCGAGGAAACAGGCGAAGAACTTTGGAGAGCCAAAGTGGATTCAATTTATTTTGACGAAGATGGTTGGGGAGATGGCTCAAGAGCAACCCCAAGTATAGATGATAAATATATTTATAGCTTTAGTGGCCACGGAAAACTCAATGCTAATTTGAAGAAAGACGGTAGTTTTGTTTGGCAGGTCGATTTTAAAAAAGAATTCGGAAGTACAACTCCAAGGTGGGGATTTGCTAGTTCGCCTTTATTAATCAATGATAAAGTTGTAATGGAAGTTGGGGGAACCGAAGACAGGGCTTTTATGGCATTTAATAAGGATAATGGCGAAATCATCTGGTCATCATCCAAAGGAACATCATCTCACGATTCTCCACTATTTGTAACCATAGAAGGGCAGGAGCAGATAATATTTGCCAATGGAAGAACATTATATTCTTTGCTTCCTGAAGGTGATACTTTGTGGACATATACCATGCCCTTTGGCGGTGCTACTGCCATTCCTGTTTTTATTGCTCCAAACAAATTGTTTGTGTCGGCGGTTAGAAATCCCGGATTTTTTATTGTAAAAGTTGAAAAAAATAAAGCAACCGAAGTGATAAATGGAGTAAGTATGAAAAATGACTTTAGTTCATGTGTTTATCACGATGGATATATTTATGGCTTTCATGTGGCTGCAGTAAGGTGCATTTCTGCCGAAACCGGCGAAGTTAAATGGACTAAAAGAGGATATGGAAAAGGAAGCCTTATTCTTGTGGATAATAAACTTCTAATTTTATCTGATAAAGGAAAAATGTCTATTGCCGATGCATCACCTGGTGAGTACAAAGAAAATTGTTCTTTTCAGGCCATCGAAGGCAAATCATGGACCGCTCCTTCTTATCTCAACGGAAAAGTATTTGTGAGAAACTTAACCGAAATGGCATCTTATAAATTAATTAAATAATCTTTAAGGCTATGAAACTAATTAAATATCAGATTTTTGTATTTATTACTTTTTTGTTTTTTTCTCCAATTGTCAATGCTCAGAATCTGGATAAGATTATCGACAAACACATCAAAGCCCATGGAGGTATTGAAGCGTGGGAAAAGATAGAAAACATAAAGGTAACCGGTAGATTTACCGCCTTTAGTATAGAGGAAGATTTTTACGCCATAAAAACAAAAGATGGAAAATATTACAGTGAACTGTATTTAGGAAAACATAAAGTTCAGGAAGCCTTTAACGGTAAAACAGGATGGACAATAGATCCGTGGCAGGAAATTCTCTTTCCAAGGGAATTGAAAAAAAGTGAAATAAATGTTTTTTATCAGAAAGCGGAATTCTTCACCCCATTCTATAAATATAAAGAAAGAGGTTTTAAGGTTCAACTAATGGATAATCAGGAGGTTGACGGCATGGAAATGATAGTACTTAAACTAACCAGAATCGATGGAATGGTAGAAACCTGGTATCTGGATGCAAAAACTTATCTGGAATATAAATGCAAATCCAATTGGGTTGACTTTACCTATGGCGTTCCTTCCGAGTCTTATTTCGATGATTTTAGAACCGTAAATGGAGTAGTACTACCATTTTTTATTGAGCGTACTTTTTGGCAACGCGACAGGATTTTACAAATAGAAAATATCGATTTTAATGTAGATATAGATGAAAGTATTTTTGAAATGCCCAAAAGTGATCAGATGAAATGGCTTTCATTTATGGAAGGAAATTGGGATGTAAAGGTTGATGTTATGACAAGGCGTGGAACATGGTATACTTTTGACAGTACTACATCCCAAATTGTTTGGAATGCAACCAATATGCTTGAGGAGAAAATCAATTACGACCTCACACTTACTCAAAACTTAATAATTGAGTATACTTACAATTCAGCAGCAGAAAAATATGTTATATCAAAATATAATGGCTTCTCCTCTGATATTCAATTATTTGAAGGTAATTTTAATGACACCTCATTTGTGGTGCAAAATATTAATATTAATTATGGCGATTCTGCTTTTATAGATACCTATTCTCAGATTAATATATATAATATTGAACAAGATAGTTATACTGTAGAAATTAGGGTTTCTCAGGACAAAGGTGTAACCTGGAGCCCTCGCCAAAAGTTGAGTTATGTGAGGAAATTAGATTGATAATTGAATATGATATGAATTTATTTCCCTTATAAGGATAATTTATTTATTATCAACTTTATATTGCAATTGAACTGCGCCACCAGTATATGTTTTTGATTTAATAAGTTTCAATTTTGTTTCCTTGGGTAAAGCTTCAAATAATTCGATTCCTTCACTTAAAATTATAGGCATAATAAATACATATATTTCATCTATCATATTTTCATTAAGAAGCATAGTATTTATTTTTCCGCCTCCTATTATCCATATATCTTTTCCTTCTTGATTTTTAAGATGATTTAGAAATTCAATGTGATTTTCAGATATAAACTCCACATATTTAGTGTTTTTTAATTTACTGTTTGTAGTGAAAACATAATTTTCCTTATCGGGATATGGGAAATCGATTCCCCAACTAATTATTTGTTTATAAGTTGAATTACCTTGTATAGTAGTTTCAACAGAATCATAAAACTCTTTGTAACCAAAATCAATTTTATCAGGATTTGGTGTATTTTCCAGCCAATCCACACTGCCATCTTTTTTGGCAATCTTGCCATTAAGGCTCATGGCTATGTATAGTTTTGTTTTGCGCATTTTAGTAAACTATAATGTTGCAATATGGTAGATAAGATAAATTTTTACGATTTGCTAAATGCTTTTCTTCTTAAGAGTGTCATCAGACTAAAAAAATACAAACTACTTCTTCAACTCAATTCCATTCTTCTTAAGAATACTTAGTAACTCAGGTAAGGCATCTTTTGCTGCCTTAATTCCCAGATTATACATTTTATTATTGTCCTTTCCGCTCATTAATGAAATACCATCAAGGTCGGGAACAATAATTATGTCGGCATGCTTAAGGGCTTCTTTATCAACATTATGAGTTGCCACTGAGTACGCTCTTTCAAAAATAGTTCTGTAATTTTTTAATTCAACAATGGTATCTAACGACATAATATTTACCGCAATAATAACTTTTGGCTTAGCTTCCATGGCAAATTTAACAGGAATGCCGGCAAGCACTCCGCCATCAACAAAAGTAGTTCCATACATTTTCACAGGTTCAAATATACCCGGTATTGCGCAAGATGCATTTACTGAAGCAGCAATTGGTCCTGCCTTTAAAGCAACCGACCTGCCCTTTTCAATATCAGTTGTAACAGCAATATAAGGTATTTCTGTGTTTTCTATTTCAGTTACTTTTAGATTCTCGGTGAGATAATTTTGAAGTTTTTTGCCTGAAACAAAACCTTCCCGTGAACGGAATAGAGAGAAATCAAAAACATCCTTTGGTGAAGTTCCCAATGCCAGAGGAATTAGCGGGTCGATATGTGGAGAATCAGCATATAATGCACCTACCATACTTCCGGCACTTGTGCCAACAATAAGATCTATGGGAATTCCCTCATCTTCAAGTACTTTAATAACTCCTACATGTGCCATTCCGTGGAAGGCACCACCTCCCAAAACAAGAGCTACTTGTGGGGTTTCCTTTAATATCCTTGCCGGAGGTTGTTTAGCAGGTGAGTCAACAATCATAAATTTTTTAGAACACGAATTGCAACCCAGGATGATGACAACAGATAAAAGTAAAATTTGTAATAATTTCTTCATAGCATACGGTTTTATTTCACTTACAAACTTAAGTTAAAAAACTAAGTCTAAAATTTATTTTGAAGACAATTATTTACAAGCGGAATCATCTAAACTCTTGAATGCCTCAGCAAATTTATTTATTTGCACTTTGCCTGATAATACTTAATGGCTATACATTTAATATATCTATCAATTTTTAAGTAAGCCAGCAAATCGCTAGCGAGCCTTGGAAAATATTGCGAGGAAGAGTGCATATTATGCTGTTTATGTCTTGTGTTGATATTTTTGCAACTCCCTATAATAATTGTTTATCCATTTGGAGAAGAGTATGTAAAATATTGCCATTATGAGTAATTTAAGGTTGAAAATGATACGAGTTAATGAATTTAGGATAAAAAAAGCCAAACTATAAAAGGCTGTCTTTCTCTACTGGAGGCGGATTCCGATAGACTCTAAAATCACAGGTCTTAGAAATAAATATTTGCAAATTAATTCTTTCAACAATGCTGTTCTGGTCAAGATTAATAATAAGGAAATCTTTTTTTGGCCAATAGGAATACGGCATTAAACTGGCTTTTGTTAGAGAATAATTTGCCGAATGTAATATTGGAAAATTGTCTAAACAACTTATGTATTTACTATCCCATGATTTTTTAACGAAATAATAATTATAACTTACTTTTTTATCAGGGCTCGAACATGAGATGTTAGCAAGTAAAATACTAACTTATATTTAGGTAATTAACATATAAACAATAAGTTAAAACGCAAACTCCATTAGAGGAAAGTCTTCTGACAAGGGATTAATAGATATTATTTTGTTGTTCTTCTCATCAACAGAAAAAGATTTTACAGGAGTATTTAATATAATGCATTTAAGAGGGTTTCCCTGAAGATCGAATTGTTGTATTTCACATTGAAAATTGTCATCATTAATATCATTCATTAATTCGCCATAGGATTTACCTCCCAAACTTAGCAGGTAGATATGTTTATTTGTGGCATAAACACATGAATAATAAAGTTTAGTATTATTACTGGTGATTTGCTTATCCTCCAGAAATTTTTGTCCCTCAATACTAGCCTTCTTACGACTGTACCTAACTGATCCATCTGCATTCAAAATGTCGAAATAATCAAAATATTTCGAAGCATATATTGCTGTTTTTTTATCCGGCGTACAAGTACTAATCCCATCATTAAAAACATTCAAATATTGATTGGGGAGTTTTGACGTAACCTCAAGGTAGGGAAGATAATTTATCATCCCTGACTCTATATTAAGAAAGTAAACTCTTCCTCCTTTGGAGCCTGATCCAAAAATCGTTTTGTCATTAAGTTTAATAACAAATTGTGATTCTATCAGATCGGGAGGCAACACTTTTACAAGTTCTAGTTTTGAATTCTTATGGAGCTTAAAAAGTGCTGATTTTTGAAAATCGAAAAATTCAATAACGTCATCTTTTGCAAAAGTAAAAACAGGCAAATATGCAATTTCGTTCGGACCTTCTCCTTTTACTCCAATTTCTTTTATCAAATTGAATTCAGGATAGGAGTATATTTTAAAATATGACTTACCCCCATCATCAAGTATAATTACCTGACTTTCCGTGAGTTTAATAATCTCAGGCTTTAGCGGAATTTTCTTGAGATTT
>JBFFLX010000111.1:0-11406 GCA_041554435.1 Bacteroidales bacterium | reverse complement strand
TCTCAGTAATTCAGCAACACTCCATGCCTGAGATATTGCACCCCTGCCTTCAAAAGGAGGATCACCATCATATATTTCCGACACTGTTCCTATACCCTTTCTGGTCATTTCTTTCTCGAAGCCATGATATAAGTCGCTAATGAAATCTTTGCCTTTCTCTCCCTGCAAACGAATATATGTATCGGCAAAAGCGCCCAGCAACCATGGCCATACAACTCCCTGATGATATGAGGTATCTCGTTGACTTTGATTGCCTTCATTAATAGCTTTATACGCTTCATTTTTTGGCGACAAAGTTCTTAAGCCTCTGGGCGTCAGTAGCTCTGCTTTAACCTTATCTAAAACTCCTCTCTGTTTGTTTTCACTTAAAATGCTATAAGGAAGGGAAGCAGCAAAAATCATATTTGGTCGCACATCCCAGTTTTTATAATCACCATTAACATAATCAGCCAGATATCTTCTTTTGGAATCCCAAAAAGTATTTTCGAAACTTTCTTTTATAATATCAGGCCATTTTGACCATTCTTTAACGAAGGCTTTGTCATTGGAAGCATTAGCAAGTTCCAGACAAAACTGTAGGGCATTATACCACAATGCATTAATTTCAACAGCATAACCAATTCTTGCGGTTACAGGTTTTCCGTGCACTATGGCATCCATCCATGTTAGAGCCTTGCCGGGAACACCCTGCCATACAAGTCCGTTTTCATGCATACCAATATTGTTATGAGTTCCTTTGGCAAAATGCGAAAGTATACTCTTCATTGGCTTTTTATATTCTTTCCAAACTTCAGCCTTATCCTTTTGATTTTCAGCATACTTTTGAATTGCCCAGAAGAACCAAAGGGAAGCATCAACAGAATTATAGGATGTTTCTTTACCAAGCCCTACGTTAGGAAATAACCCATCTTTCAATTCCGAAATCATTGTTTTAATAACATCTTTGAAAACACGAGTTTCTCCTCTTGTTAATGTTAAACCGGGCAAAGAAATAAATGTATCTCTTCCCCATCTTCCAAACCAGGGATAACCGGCAATTATCTCTTTATTTTTATCGATACTTACAAGAAATTCATCGGCTGCATTTTTAAGGCAGTTTTCAAAACTATTTCTGGGAACCCTCTTCTTAACCTCCGAATTAAACTGACGTTTGAATGTAGATGGAGTTTTTTCTTCAAGTCCGGCTGAAACAACAACCGACTCTCCTTTTTTCAGTTTAACATCGAAAAATCCGGGAACAAATAAATCTTCCAGACTTTCATATCCTCTTTCCAGGTCACGTAAATACTGGATATTATAATACCAATCAGGTGTATGTGTGTACTTTACATCTTTGGAAAACTGCATAAAAACTTTAGAATAGCCCTTATACATTTGCCAGGATGAACCATTTTTAAGTTCAGTATATTTGGATTCAACCCAGGTATTTGATTTTGATAATGAATGTACATTACGATAAGCCAAAAAAGGCTTTATCCTCAAAGTAACATTATCATTTTTAGTATCTTCAACAGTATATCTTATCAATATTCTGTTTTCATTAGCTGCAAAAATCGATTCCTTTGTAAAAATTGTACTTCCTAAACGGTAAGTAAGTTTCGGATTTGGCTCTGAAATAAAATCACGGATATACTTATGTCCTTTGGGGTTATAATGCCCATCTTTATACATACGCATACTTAAATGAAAATCGTAATCATTTACCGTAAGGGTTTCATCAAGAGTTGAAAGTAAAACATGATTCAAGTCGTCGATAAGAGGCTGTCTTAAAACCAATAATCCATGGTACTTTCGGGTATTTGTATTTATAATTGTTGAACTTGCATATCCTCCTGCTCTATTGGTTCGCAATAATTCTCTGTCGAGAGAGTATTTTAAATTTACAAGTTGCTTTTTATTAAATTCTATATAACTCATTTTAAGTATATTATGAAAATATTTTCTAATTCTTAGTCGTTGTGCAAATTTAATCGCAATTTAATGATTATCAGTGAAATTAAAAAATTTAAGAATTATTTAACCTATTTTATGATAAATACCAGAATAATTTCCTAAACCTTCAATACTCAATCGTTTGCATTATTTTTGTTGCATTTAAATTTAAAATAGAATGACTTTGAAAGTTGGTCAAGAAAAATTACTTTTGACAAATCAAAAGGAAAATTAACAACACATACACTACAAATAGATGATTATTTTGAAAAATTACCTAATAGCAATTCTAATATTTACTTTTGCTAACAGCCTTATTGCCGAAGAAAAAAAGATAATTACCCATGATGACTATTCCTCCTGGAAATCAATTTCAGAATATTCCATTTCAAACAATGGAGAATTGTTACTTTACGAAATTTCACCCCTTGAGGGAGATGGTTATTTGTACATAAAAAATTTAAAAACACATAAACTTGATTCAATTCCAAGAGCTTATAAAGCTAAATTTTCATCAAACTCCAATTTTGTAGTATTTAAAATTAAGCCACAAACCGATACCGTTCGTGCTGCCAAACTTAAGAAAGTAAAAAAAGACAAACTGCCAAAAGACAGTATAGGAATATTCATTCCTGAAACCAATAGTTTGTTAAAATATCCAGATGTAGTAAGTTTTAAATTGGGTAAAGACGGGGGAAATTTTGTTGCATTACTATTAGAAAACAAAAAAGAACAAACTAAAGATAAAGATACTGTTTCCGACACCACAAAACAAGTAAAGAAAAAAGGAAAACAGAAGAAAAGTAATAGTTTACTACTTATAAATCCCATTAACGAAAACTCATTTACTTATAATAATGTAAGCAAATACTCACTTTCCGACAATGGTAAATCATGTATTTATACAGTTGCTAAAACCGATAGCATTGATTCTGTTTTTGTATATATTCACTATGTTGAAAGTGGCCGTAATGATTTGATTTATAATTCAAATGGATATAGTGAGAATGTAAGTACAGATAAAGAAGGAAAGCAATTTGCCTTTACTTTTTCAAGCGATACAGTAAAAAACAAAGCCTATTCACTCTATTATTATTCACAAACTAAATTAAATCTTGTTTCAGGTGATGAATTTAGCAATCTAAGTGAAAATATGACCGTTAGTACTAACGGTAGTATTTATTTTAACGATAGAGGTACGGAGTTGTTTTTTGGAGAAACTCCAAAGCCTCTTACTGAAATAAAAGATACATTAACTGAAGATGAAAAAGTAAGTATTGACATTTGGAACTGGAAGGATGATTACCTTCAACCCATGCAGAAATTGCGTGCAGAAAAAGAAAAGAAGAGAAGTTATACTTCAGTATATTTTCCGCTAGATAAGAAAGTTGTAAGCCTTGGAAATAAAAACCTGGAAGATGTTTTCATTAAAACAAAAGAAAATGGAAATTTAGTTCTTGGAAGAGATAATCACAATTATCGTAAAGAAATAAGCTGGGATGGAAGCAGGCATTACGATTATTATCTGATTGATAAAAATACCGGAGACAGAAAACTCATTCTTAAAAAAGTTGCTTCAACAGTAAGTCTTTCTCCTCAGCAAAATTTTGTTGCATGGTATAATATTGCCGATAGTAGCTGGAATGCTTACGACATAAAAAAAGAGAAATCCAATGAATTAACTTCTTACTTAAAAGAGAACTTTTATTACGAACTTAACGATATTCCCAACGAGGCTCCAAATTATGGTTTTGCAGGATGGACAGATGAGGAAAAATTTGTTGTTTATGATAAATATGACTTCTGGCTTATTAGCCCTGATGGAACTTCCAAAGCAAAAAACATAACAAATTATTATGGCAGAAAAAATGATATTCAACTCAGATACAAAAAGTTAAACCCTGATTTGATAACACTGCCAGAAAATATGATGTTAACCGTATTCGATTTGAAAACCAAAAATTCAGGCTATGCCAGTTTCAGGAAATTAAAAGATTTAAAGATCCTTATAATCGATAATTTTGATTTTTTTGGAATGAAAAAAGCCAAAAATAACGACAAAATTGTTTGGAGAAAACAGTCATTTATTGAATATCCCGAATTGTATGTTTCTGATATGAAATTCAGGAAAGTTGAAAAAATTACTAATACTAATCCTCAGCAAAAAGATTATAATTGGGGGACAGTTGAACTGGTTGATTTTACGACTCTTGAAAACGACAGCATGCAGGGCATGTTGTATAAGCCGGAAAATTTCGATCCAAATAAAAAATATCCTATGATAGTATATTTCTATGAAAGATATACCGATAGGTTAAATAGATATTATTCGCCTAAACCAATTCGTTCGGTAATAAATTTTACGTATTACACCAGCAACGGATACTTAATATTTATTCCCGACATTAAATACGAAACAGGTTATCCCGGACCAAGTGGCTTTAATTGTATTGTTGGAGGAACCAAATCTTTAATCGAAAAATACGATTATATCGACCAGGAGAATATTGCCATTCAGGGTCAAAGTTGGGGAGGATATCAGGTAGCATATATAGTTACTCAAACAAATATGTATAAGGCAGCCATGGCCGGAGCTCCGGTGAGTAATATGACCAGTGCTTACGGAGGAATACGCTGGAGTTCAGGCATGAGCAGGACTTTTCAATATGAAGAAACTCAAAGCAGAATAGGTGCTACTTTATGGGAAAGACAAGATTTATATATTTTAAACTCTCCTTTGTTTTTTGCACCGCAGGTTGAAACACCTCTGCTAATGATGCATAACGATAAAGATGGCGCAGTGCCATGGTATCAGGGAATAGAATTTTTTAGTGCCCTGCGACGACTTAATAAACCTGTTTGGATGCTTGTATACAATGGAGCCCCGCACAATCTAAAACGACTTGCCGACGAAAAAGATCTAACCATAAGAATGCAACAGTTTTTCGATCATTTCTTAAAAGGCAAACCAGAGCCTATGTGGATGAAAAAAGGTGTTCCCGCAGTTGAAAAAGGAAGAGAATTTGGTTTTGAACTTAGCGAATAGTGACAAAGCAGGCTCAACATTATATTTGCTTTAAGCATCGGATAATTTTGTGAATATTGATTGAATCGACAAATATGTTACATATGCCTAATTTATAGCCGTTTCATATTATTTATTTTACAATTGTTTTATCTTTGCGCCTAATAATTATTTAGAATCGCAACTAAATCAAAAAAAGTATGAAAAAATTAACGTATTTATTGATGGCCATTTCTGTTATGATTGGCATCAACGCATGTAATGAAGTATCACAGGAAAAAACTATGACGAAAGCAATCGACAAAGAAAATATGGATGCTACAGTAAAACCGGGTGAAAATTTATTTCAATACGCCAATGGCGGTTGGATAAAAGCAAACCCAATACCTGACGAATACAGTCAGTATGGAGCATTTACTGTTATCTATGAAGACAACCAGAAACAACTAAAAAGTCTTGTAAAAGAAGTTTCTGAACAAAAAGACACCAAAAAAGGTAGTATAAATCAGAAAATTCGCGACTTCTATAATAGTGGCATGGACACTGTTAAAATTGAAGAACTTGGAGTAAATGCACTTTCAAGTCAATTGGATGAAATAGCAAACCTAAAAAGCAAAGAAGATCTGGAAAAGCAGGTGGCAATTATGCAGCGCAGAGGAAGTTATCCTTTATTTTACTTCTTTGCAGGAACTGACCAGAGAAACAGTAGTATGGAAATAGGTAACTTCTATCAGGGCGGAATCGGCCTTCCTGATATGAATTATTATATTGATGAAAGCGACAGAAGCGAAGGTATCAGACAAGCCTATGTAGAGCATCTCAAGAAAATGTTCATCCTTAAAGGTGAAAATGAAGAAAGAGCAACTCAGGCAGCAGAAACAGTAATGAAAATAGAAACTGATCTTGCTAAAGTATCAAGAACTCGTTTGGAATTAAGAAACCCTGTTGCCAATTATAATAAAATGACATTGGATGAACTTAAAGAGCATTCACCTGAATTTAATTGGGATATCTATTTTAATGCTTTAGGCGTTTCTGATCCGGGCGGAATGAATGTTGGTCAACCAGATTTTATTGGTGCTATTGGACAAATTGTAAACAGTTATAGTATTGATGAGTGGAAAGATTATTTAACATGGAATTTGCTCGACAATTCAGCAAATTATCTAAATCAGGCTTTTGTTGATCAGAATTTTGATTTCTTTGGAAAAACTCTTTCAGGACGTAAAACATTACAGCCTAGATGGAAAAGAGTACTTAGCAATACTTCAGGAAGATTAGGTGAAGCTATTGGTCAACTTTATGTTGAGAAATATTTCCCCGCTGAAAGCAAAGAGAGAATGCTTGTTTTGGTTGAAAATCTTAGAAAATCATTTGAACAGAGAATCGATCAACTCGACTGGATGAGCGATACAACTAAATTAAAAGCAAAAGAAAAATTAGCAGCCATTACAGTAAAAGTTGGATATCCTGATAAGTGGAGAGATTATAGCAAACTTGAGGTTACTCCTGATAATTACTATTTAAATGTAAGTAATGCAAGAGAATTTGAGTTCAACAGAAATATAAATAAGATTGGTAAGCCTGTTGACAAAACTGAATGGGGAATGACACCTCAAACTGTTAATGCTTATTACAGCCCTACAAACAATGAGATAGTTTTCCCTGCAGGAATTCTTCAACCTCCTTTCTTCAACAAAGATGCTGATGATGCAGTAAATTATGGATCCATTGGAGTTGTAATTGGACACGAGATGACCCACGGTTTTGATGACCAGGGACGTCAGTATGACAAAGACGGTAACTTAAATGACTGGTGGACAGAAGGTGATGCAAAACGTTTTACTGATAAAATTGCAAAAATCGAAACTCAGTATAACGACTATAAAATTCTTGACACTCTAAATGTAGATGGAAAACTTACAATAGGTGAAAATATAGCCGACCTTGGTGGATTGAATATTTCATATAACGCATTATTGATGTCATACAATGGAAATTTCCCTGAAGATATTGATGGCTTTGATTATACTCAGCGCTTCTTCCTTGGTTATTCTTCAGTATGGCGTCAGAATATCAGAGATGAAGAAATGATAAAAAGATTGAAAGAAGATGTTCATAGTCCTGGTGAAGCAAGGGTAAATATTCCTCCATTCAATATGGATGTATTTGTTAAAGCCTTTAACATTAATGAAAACGACAGGCTATTTATTCCTGTAGAAGACAGAGCTTTCATCTGGTAGAAATTCCAGGTTTTAAAAATACAAAGGGATTATCATAGTTTGATAATCCCTTTTTTATTTGCTATAAGTTAAGTTTTTATTGATAAATTTTTTCAAATATTCTTTCATATCACTACATTTGCCATTAATATTCACATTATGAAATTAAAAACTCCAAATTAATGAAATCAAAAACTATTACAATTCTGGCTTTTGCTATAATTTTCAGCAGCCTGAATATTTTCGCACAAGACTTCTCTCTTACAGATAACTTACCTCAGGATAAGGCGGTTATCACAGGAAAACTTAAAAATGGTATATCATATTATATCCGACAAAACGATATGCCTGAAAACAGAATAGAGTTCCGGCTTGCTCTCAATGCAGGATCCATTGTTGAAGACAATGACCAGCAAGGTTTAGCACACTTTATAGAACATATGTGCTTCAATGGTACAGAAGATTTTAACGAAAGTGAACTTATCGACTATTTGGAAAAGTCGGGCGTTGACTTTGGTGCCGACCTTAATGCATATACCGGTTTCGACGAAACGGTTTATATGTTTCAAATGCCTTCAGATCGTGAAGGGCTTATAGATTCGGGCTTTATGGTCCTAGAAAACTGGGCACATAAAGTAAGTTTAGATAATGTAGAAATTGATAAAGAAAGAGGCGTTATAAAAGAAGAATGGCGCCTTGGTCTTGGGGCTCAGGAAAGAATGATGAAAGAATATATCCCCGTTCTTTTTAGTGGTTCAAAATATGCTAACCGACTCCCCATCGGGAAAATTGATATTATCGATACCGCTCATTACGATGTGGTAAAACGTTTTTATCACGATTGGTATCGTCCTGATTTAATGGCCGTTATCATTGTTGGGGATATTGATCCGGCCTATGCCGAAAAACAAATAAAAAAGCATTTTGGAAATATCAAGCCTCGCAAAGATAAAAGAGAAAGAGTAGAATTTGAAATACCTGATAATGAAGAACCATTGGTGGCCATAACAACCGACCCGGAAGCAACTATGAATATGGCTTCGGTAATGTTTAAACGTCCTAAAAAGTTAGTTAAAACCAATGGTGATTATCGTGAGAAACTTATTACCGACTTATATGTTAAAATGCTAAACGCCCGTTTGTACGAAATAACACAGAAACCCGAAGCTCCTGTTCTTTATGGTGGTGTGGGATACGGTGGTTTTATTGGCAGGTCAATAGATACCTATTCAATGTATGCTGTTCCCAAACCAAATATGATTGGTGATGCCGTTAAACTCTTGGTTGAAGAAAACGAAAGGGTTAAGGAATTTGGCTTTACTGCAGATGAGTTAAAACGCAAGAAAGCAGAATTACTGAGCGATGTGGAAAAAACTCAACA
The DNA here is from genome assembly GCA_041554435.1 of Bacteroidales bacterium. Lineage (GTDB taxonomy): Bacteria > Bacteroidota > Bacteroidia > Bacteroidales > F082 > BM524. Next base: position 2,846 of record JBFFLX010000111.1, on the reverse strand, counting down.
GGAAAAGGACAAAACCGAATCCAGAAGATTTGTTCAGGAATATTTAAACAACTTCCTTGAAAGTGAACCAATACCCGGTATCGATTATGAGTTAGCACTAACCAAAGAATACCTTCCAAATATTAAGGTAGAAGAGATTAACAAACTTGCAGAAGAACTTATCACCGATAAAAATATGATAGTCCTTATAACAGGACCTGAAAAAGAAGGTGTTGTTATTCCAACAAAAGATGAAATTCTGGGAGTTATTGAAGCAGCTAAATCCGCTGAGTTAACTGCTTATGCTGAAGAGAAAGTTGGTGAATCATTAATTAACACCAAGATAGTCCCCGGCAAAATTGTTGATATTCAGGAAAATAAAGAATTTGGGTTTTATGTTCTTACACTGAGTAATGGTGCAGAAGTAACTTTAAAACCAACCGACTATAAAAATGATGAAATTCTAATGAACTGTTTTGCTCCCGGCGGACTTTCACTTGCCGATGACGACAATGTAATAAATGCAAAATTCGCATCTCAGATAATGAGCATGAGCGGATTAGGTGATTTTAGTGATGTTAGTCTGAATAAGTTCATGACAGGCAAAAATGTTAGTGTAAATCCAAGTGTTGGTGAATTATCACAGGGACTGCAGGGTAATTCGGTAAATAAAGATTTGGAAACCATGTTCCAGTTAATATGGTTAAATTTCACTTCGCCAAGGAAAGATACTACAGCATTAAAAACCTTTAAATCGCAGATGATAACTCAGTTTAAATTTATGATGTCGAATCCTCAGATGGCTTTCTTCAAGAAATTCAGAGAGATGTCAACATCAAACAACCCAAGAGTTATAATCATTCCTACTGAAGATCAGCTGAACAGCATCGATCTGGATAAAACATATGATTTCTACACCTCATTATTTAAAAATGCCGGCGATTTTAAATTTTTCATAGTAGGTAGTTTCGATATGGAAGCCATTAAACCTATGATTGAAAAGTATATTGCAAGCCTTCCTAATAATGGTGTTTCTACAAACTGGGTAGACAGAAATATAGAATTCCCTGCTGGTATTTCAGAAGAAACTGTTTATAAAGGAACTGAGCCAAAAAGTATGGTAGGTATGATGATAAAAGACGATTTTGAATATACCATGAAAAACCGTCTTGAACTACAAATGGCTGTTAAAATATTAAGCATCCGATTGCGTGAAACCATGCGTGAAGATCAGGGAGGTGTTTATGGTGTTCAGGTACAACAAAATGCATCAAAATATGAAAAGCCTGATTATAATGTTTTTATAGCATGGGGTTGTTCTCCTGACAATGTTGATACTTTGGTAAATACAGTTTTTACCGAAATGGAAAAACTAAAAACCAAGCCTTGCGATGATGTAAATCTTGAAAAGGCTGTTGAAACTTATATACGCGATTTGGAAAGTAATCAGGAGAAAAATAAATACTGGCTCGGCAAATTGAAATCAGCACAATGGGAAGACACAAAATTGTATAGTGTTGATGAATTACAAGAACTTGTAAAATCTATTACTAAAGATGACATTCAGCAAGCAGCCAATAAATATTTTAATGAAAAGCATTATTTAAAAGTTGTTTTACGACCAGAAGAGAAATAGTGAATAATAATATTATAAAATAACACTGGAATTGAGAATGTAATATTGCATTCTCAATTCCATTTTTTGGTGATGAAAAAGTCGACCTGGATATTAAAAAAGATGGGATGGGAAATCTGGAGTGATGTTCCTCATATAAAAAAGGCAGTACTGATAGTTGCTCCACATACCAGTTTATGGGATTTCGTTATTGGCAGAATTGCCTTTTGGCATCTCGGCTACGATATAAAATTACTTATTAAAAAAGAAGCCTTTTTTTGGCCATTTGGAGTTTGGTTAAGAAAATTAGGTGGAATGCCTGTTAACAGGCAGAAGAACACACGTATGGTAGAAACCATTGCTCAGTTGTTTAATGAAAATGAAGAATTAATTATAGTTATAACACCTGAAGGAACCAGAGCAAGAGTTGAAAGGTGGAAAATGGGCTTTTATCACATAGCTCGAATTGCAAAAGTGCCTGTTGCCATAGGGTGGATGGATTATAAGAACAAAAAAGGTGGCATTAAAAAACTATTTGATGTTACCGGAGATGTTGAAAAAGACATTGCAGAAATACAGAACCTTTATAAAGGATTACATGGAAAACACCCGGAAAGATCTACTACTATTCCTCTGGATTAAGTTTATTAATTTTCTCCAATTGCAGTTCATATAAGTATTCATCAGGCGAATTGAATTTAACCAAAAGTTTTATATTTTGCTTATAATCAGGATAATACTCGTTTATCCTGATTAGATCTCTTTCCAATTCCTTTTCTAAATTTTTACCTATAAAAATCAAAATTCTTTTGTTGGGGTCAATGAAATCTCCTGCCTTCAGAAAATCATCCCAACGATAAAAATCATCAGTCCAGCTGAGTGAAAAATAAGTCTCCGGATACCTTTCTATCAAGTCTTTTTTAAAAGTAGACTTCAAGAAACCATTTATCAGAAATGCATCAACAAAAGCTGATTGTATAAATGGCGAGCCCCTGAAATGAGAACTTATTATCAGAGTGTTTTGTTCATTGAAATATGGCTTCATAAGTTCAAAACGCTCATCATTTTCAATTGCCATTTGCTTTATTCTGCTTACACTATTCCGCAATGGGACTAACTGATTATATACTATTATTAAAACTATTAACAGGCTTAAAGCCGAAACATATTTTTTTATTTTTTCTTTTTTAATCAACTGAAGAACCAGTTCAACAATAAAATAAAATATGATAAACTTTAGCATTAAAAAAGG
>JBFFLX010000110.1:0-11603 GCA_041554435.1 Bacteroidales bacterium | reverse complement strand
TTATTGAAAAACCGTCCATAATTCTGACCCGACATCTCCATAATATTTACTGTATTAAACAATGGTTTTATATACTTTTGAGAGGAGTCGTTGTTGCTATAAGACGGATAAAAATCCAGCTCCAAACTCACAATATGCCCGCCTTTATCGTAGTTTCCGACGAAAATGCCTACCCAAATTGTATCATTGTTTATAGGCATTACTGAACTTATATCCTGCTTATAAACCGACACTTCCTCCCATGGATAATTATTTATTTCCCTTAATTTATTAAAATGATTTACTCCAAAAGTGGTAAAAAACCTCATTAATTCAAGTGGTGGCTCATAATTATTTGTGGCGATAATACCCTGATATTTCTTCCCATTATTGTCAGTAAAAAATGGTAATTTATCAATACTATCCCGTAGGGCATTAAGTATATTATTCTTGCTTTTATCAGGATTTACCATAAATACCGAACCTGTTCTGTCGTAGGCATCACCATTCGATTTACATGATAATTTTGCAAATACTCCCCAATCATTATTAACTTCCTCAGGTAAAACAATTTTTTTCATGATGATGCTTCCTTTGGAAAAATGATAATTCATATTTGTTGCTGTATCAGTAACATCACCTTTTTTAATTGAAGGGTCGAAGTTTATGGTATCATTTTCGAAAACCATTAAACTTTTATAACGGGAAAGTATTTTCATCTCCTCAAATTCAGCATCACTTATTTCTTTTGCCCGGTTTTCCGGGAAGATTAATTCCTCGTCTTCAATAATATAAATTGTATCAGCGATAATGCCACTGCCTCCATTTACCAATACCTTCATTATCAATGATTTATCATTGGGCAGATAACTGCTGTACGGCGAGCCTTTTGCTTTGGTTTCGTTGGTATACCAAACTTCAATTTTATTTGAAAAATAACTGTAAGATGCGTACTTACATTTATAACCCAATATGTCTTCTGTGTTATCTCCAAAATTTGGCTTTATCAAAGAATCAAAATCTTTTACCTTTTTATAGAGCTGATCTTTAAAAGAGATAATATTTACGTTTTGTTTTTTATTGTAGTCGATAAAACTTCTGATTTTATCATCTTTATCAGAGAGAAATGCAATACCATCTTTAAATATAAATCCATAACTTCCATTATCGCTTATTTTTCCGTTTCGGATATATTTATATTCAATTTTATAGGATTTTGAAGATTTATTGTTGACATCGCCATAGGCAATTCCAATTGAAAATACCGAAACTAAAACAAAGAAAATATATTTCATTTGATAAATTTATATAATTGATTTATAGTTCATTAGCATAAGTTGTTAGAGTAATTACAGGGTGGCTAAGATAATAAAGCTTTAGAATTAATTATATGTTTTTAAGCTTTTCCTTTAAGTTGATTCACAAACCGGACACCTTCTCTATAGCCAATTTCAAAAAGTTCTTGTGTACTGCTAAAGTCGAGGACATTATAAGCCTTTTCTAAACTTGGTTCTATAAAATATTGGCAATGCTCACGGTTTTTGTCTACCGACTGTTTACTAATGAGAGTGAATACCCTTTCAGCCACTCCCCGCATATTGTTAGCACCATTATAAATTTGTTTGTTTACATGAACCCCCAAAATATTCTTTTCCCCTATAAAGGGATCTACAGGGAGATTATTTAACAAGCCCCCATCAACATAATGCTTACTATGTATTTCAACAGGTGCAAAAATTATAGGGATTGATGCCGAAGCCAAAACTGCTTTTGAAAGGTCGCCACTATTTATAATTTCGTATTTACCTGAATCCAGATTGCTAACACAACAATAAAATGGTATTTTAAGGGAGTTGAAATCGTTTACCGGAATTAATTCAGCAAGGGCTTTTTTAAGTTTTGTCATTTTCAATAGTCCTTTGTTAAGTGAAAGTTGAAAAATGTTGGCAAACCTGCTGCTTTTCATAATTTCTTTTATTTCGTTGGGCTTTACACCGGCACAATATAATGATCCAACCACTGCACCTATACTGGTTCCTGAAACGGCATTAATTTTTATATTGTTTTCATCAAAAGCCTGCAATACACCTAAATGTATGGCTCCTCTGGCTCCGCCACCACTCAAAACCAGATTAAAACCTTCAGGGCTTTTCTTATTTGATGATTTGAAATAATCGAAAAACTTCATACAACAAATTTAAGTATTTTGGGTGTAAAAGGATATAACTTAAGTGCTATTTTTCAAGCAATTCACAAAGTTTTTTTATTGTTTTCCAATTACGAGTTGTTGCCTTTATTTTCAGTTTATTCTCAAAAAATTGATTAGTAATTTTCGAATCGCTGTATTTTCCCGAACAATAAACAAAAGCATTATTCCCGATAATTTTAAACTTATCGGGAATAAAATCAATCTTTTCAATTATTGAAACTTCATCTGCTTCTGGTTCTTTACCCAAAAAAGTTAGTGCCAGTCTGTCAATATCAAAATCATCACTGTTAATGAATGGGTTGGAGTTCAAAATTTCAAATAAGTCTTCTGATTTGCGAACTATAACCGGAACATCAAACCCATATTTTGTTTTAATGCCATTGGTAATTTGATTTTCCATATGTGAGATACCAGCCGTATCATCAAACTCGAAAATTACATTTCCGCTTTGTATATATGTTTGCACATTTTTAAAGTTCATTTTTTGAAAGATCTCTCGCAAATCTTTCATCAATATTTTACGGTGACCACCCACATTAATACCTCTTAGTATGGCAATATATTTTTGCATTTGATTTATTTTATTTAAATCTAAAATACACAAATAATTGTGATATTTATTGGCACGGGTTTAAAACCCAGGGTTAGGTGATTTATTTGGATTCGTAAATATCAGCCTTTTTAATTCCAGAAGCATTGAGTTTTTTAATTTCTTCTTTTGCTTCATTTTTATTGGAGTAGAAATTGGTAAAAATCAGGAGTTCATCACTATCATTTTGGGATGCTATACGACACATAACTCCGTTTTCTCTCATGAGTTTTACTATTCCACGGGCTGCATTATAATCTTTAGTTTTAGCCACATAAACATAGAATTTTCCAGGCTCTACGATTACTTCTTCAGCCGGTTTTGTCTTTATGTTAAACTCAGGTATAGGACTTTGCTCATCCAAACGCTCTTGTTCGTTCTTATAAATTTTACCCGGCAATATTTTAAGTTTCTGTGGTTGTTTTTCTTCACTATCTTTAGGTTTTGCCTGTTTGAAATTAATCCTTCTGTTTTTTTCCACAATTTTAAAAACAACATCATCAGCATTAGGCAATTCAGCCTTTATATCGTTACGTAATATTCTGAAGTTTTCTCCAAACACATTGGATATTCTCAGGAAATAAACATTGTTTGCAGGGGCATAAAGCACGAAACTACCATCTTCTTGAGTAAAAGCAGAATAGGTATTTCCCTCCTGGTTATAGGCAGTAACTTTTATATTAGCAAGATCTCTTATTTTCTCGCTATTGAGAGAATATTTACGTTGACTAATTTCAATTTTACCTTTAATTTTAGAGGCTTTTTGAAAAGGAACATACATAACATCTGTTTTGGTAACCTCGATATTTTCAGCAGTTTTGCTTACATAAAAATATTCTTTCTGATCCTGAAGAGGTGTTATATTAAGTTCATAAAAGCCCATTGGAATTCTGCTGAACACAACATTTCCCTTATCGTTGGAAAGTAAAGTGAGGTCAACGGGAAGATTGTTATTTCTACTTTGATCTGCTGAGTTAACCAGCAATAGTCGTGCTTTAACATTTGGAATTCCCTCTTCGAAATTATCCTGCTTACCATTTCCATTATTATCCTGAAAGAAGACAATTTTTATCCTTCTCAAATCTTTTTGCCATTTTTTATAATCGGATTTTCCCCATCGTTTTTTAATGGAAAACTCGGCATAATAATAATTTGCACTTATCTGGCTTCCTTTAAACTCTTGATTTATATAACTATAAGTACCTCCTGCCACAGCATACCAATCTTTAAAAAGATAGGTTTCAATTTTAGGATTTATATTTATAGTGCCATAATTTAAATCGAAGCGGTAGGATAAGTTAGCGAAGAGTGTAAGGTTAACCCTTCCTTTAAAAAGCTGTTTGATGGCATAAGGAGAAATGTTGGCGCTATTGTTGGAAACATCGATGGCAAACTGATAAATACCTGTATTTACCATGGGTCCATAGTCATAAGCAAACCTCAATCCATATCCTCCCAGATTATAATCTCCAAGAAGGTGAAAATCGTAACGCAGATCTGTAAACTCATTAGCAGCATTATAGTACAGGTCGCCGATGCCAGCTTTCAAAGTAAGACTTAATCTCCTTCCAATAAAAGAACGATATTCCATACGATACTTTCTAACCTTATAAATTGCTTTTCCTGATGAGGAAGGGCTGGGTTTTATGGATTGATAAACCTCCATACTGGGACCTGCTGACCAACGATGAATTTTGCTGGAATATGAATGGTATAAAACACTTCCATACTGATCAGTTAATAAGATGTTTGGTTCGCGAAAACCATCATAATCCATATAGTAGAAATCTTTTCTGGTATTAAAATACTTGAAGGTGAAATAACGCTTTTCATTGGTGGTAGCAATGTGCAATTTTCCATAAAAATTCAGCAATCCCATTTGCGGACCGGGGATATTCGGGGATCCATAATTATTGGTAAACTGAACGACTATATTCTTGGATAACCTGGCATAATAAGTGAAGTCCCAGGCTATTCCTCTCAGAGAATATTTATTATTAAAATAATGATCCTCGTTATATGCATATAAAACTGCACTAATATCATGGTTTTTAGCAACACTAATTTTATTTGAATGATATAAAAATGAAGCGGTATTAATCTTTTTCACACCATCAACATCATATGCAATGGATGTTTTCATATTTAAATCATCTTTCTCATAAATATATCCTACTGCTGCACCAACTTTAGGGTCAACAAAGCCATAACTGGCAAAACCTTGGAGGCTACCTGTTTTGCTGATTTTTATTTTATTGGCAACCATTACACTATTTCTGTTGTAAAGGTTACGGCCAAGCATCGAACTGAAAGCACCCAAGCCAAGACGCAAATCATTATTACTATAAAGAAAGTTATAATAGGAGTTAGCTATGATATCTTCAGTTTGAGTAAGATCGTAATAGGTGAAATTATATTTAAAATTACTAGTTTCATTTACGGAGGCAATGCCGTTTGTTTTAATGAAAGGTAAGATTTCATCATTATTATTAAAAGACCGGAATCCTGCTTCAACCTGATGAGGAAGGGTACGATCTATTTCAAAAGGGTTATAATTATCGCTATATTTCTCCAGTAAAACAGCCCTGTAAATTTTTTTATCACTTGCCGAAGCATAGATTTGAATTTTACTAATATCAAATATTCTTTCTTCATCATAAGTGTACTGTGCAGTTAAATTGAGAATAGTATCCTCATGTGGTTTGAGTATAAAATAGGCTGGGATTTCTCCTTCATTTCTGGTGGTGAGTTTTATTTTCCTGTCGGGAATAATATCAAGAGCAATGGTGTCGCTAACATTACCATAATTATTTATTTTCAACTCAAAATCAACGCGATCGGTGCCGGGAAGGAAATAAATTCTATCTTCTGGCCCACGAACATCCCAATCGTGAAAGGGTCGGCTATTAACATTAAAACTTTTAGATAGCAAAAGTTGATTATTGGCAGAGAATAACTGCAATTCTATTTCAAAAACATTTTCGGAACTAGCTGTATTTGGTATTTTTACTCGAAGAGGGATGGATATACTATCTCCGGGATTTATTTCGATACTTTTTTTTGAATTGCTGAATATGGACCAATCGGGCGGAAGTTTGACAATAGGTTTTATATTGATTACATCTGTTGATACATTTTTTATTCGGGCAATATTAAAGATTAAACTCCCGGCATCCTGCTCAATGTTTTGTTTTACAAATTTTAATTCCACTTCCTGGGCAAATACAGTATTGGCAAACTGGCATAGAAACACCAATATTATGAGGGCCGACAGCCTTCGGAAATTTAGTTTTGTTTTCAATTTACCTGCCATTTGCCTTGTAATTTATAAAGCGAGGCCAATATGATAATCTAATATTTTTTGTCTTCAGTTAGAGTGATAAAAAAATCTGCCTTATAATTTCCTTCTTTAATTTTATATTTATAAAATTTATCAATTTTCAATAAGTCATCATCAAAGTTTAAATACCATCTTAACACAAATGCATTTTGCTCTGCTCCCCCAATATTATTTTTGTTTCCGTTAACAAGCACCTTTGTTTGTTGTGCTGTTAAAGTAAGTGTTGTATCTTTTGTTCGGTTTGCAATATTGGAGAACAAGCCGTTATCCCAGTTAGTTCCCTTATTTTCAATTTGGTATGAAATAAAATCGATTGGGATTTTACAACTGCTATCGTCAACACAGGTGAAATAACTATCGCTTGCCGAAATACTTAAATTCCAATTACCCGTCGACTCCACGCTAAAATGAATATCATCGGGTTTGCGGGTAATTTGAAATAAGTTTTGAGAAATTTCAACTACACCAAATTCCACATTTACATCCGGATCAATATTTAATATTAATACCGATTCGAGAGTAGCCGCAACATTTGTTTCCATAATTTCACCCTGGCTAAACACACTAAAGCATCTGCTCAGCAGCAAAAAGAGGATTAATATGCCTATGAATTTAGTTTGTTTCATTTATTTATAGTAATTAGATATAAACCAGTCTCTCGAAAAACAGACGGCAGGTCGGAAGAAACTTTACAGCATCTGGAAAAAGGCCGGTAGCAAGGCAAAACCAAGGTTTAGTCCGGAAACCCAATATGGCATACCTTTATATTACTACCGACCAGGCATTAATGTAAATGAAAACAAACTTTCCTATGGTAATGCAGTAAGTGTTAAATTTACTGTGGTTGTGTAAGTACCAAGAGCACCGATAGTTCCATCGGAAACTTGCTCGAAAATACTTGCTGTGTTCATGGTACCGTTCATGGTTCCCATTGTCCAGTTTAAATTAAAAGCGTTGTCAGATGCATCACCGCCGTTGCTGCCAAGGTTGTCAAAAAGCATTTGATCAGTTGCTGTTATGCCCATACATCCCGCAAGGGAAGTAAAACTACAGTCAACCTCTGTTCCTATTTGATGAACACCAGTTGCTTCACACCATAAACCTAAATTGTCGATAGGTATTATGTTACCTCCACCGTCACTAAAATCAGCTGCGTTAATTTGAAGATTCCAATCTGCTGTAGATTCTACAGTAATAGTTGTTGTTCCAACAGCATCGATTCCCAGATTATATTTATCCGGTGTATCAAAAGTTGCCGTTTGATCCTGTCCTGATGTTACATTTAAGTTAAGTACATCCTGTAAAATGGCTGTAAAATTAACTACATCAGTGTCAGTTGCTTGTGCCATTACGCTTGTTGTTTGTGCTGAAATAAGCACCACTAAAATAATAATGAATTTTTTCATAATAAATTGTTTTAATTGTTAGAAAAATTATTGTTTGTTTGATTTATTTCAAATTATAAATTAATCCTTGTTTTAATTTTTACTTGTTTATTAATGTATTTAATTTTTATATAAATTATTCTCTAAGTAATTAAATCCGTTTGCTTGTTATAATTATAATGAAGACAAAAATCTCATATAATATCGGTATACTCAATAATTCAAATTACTAATTAATACTGTATTGTTATAATGCTTGTTTTGCTCTATGCTTGCTTTGCTAAACTGATGCAATGTACAAAAAAATGATTTGTAATTACAAATTAGTCTCTATTTTTATTCATTCTAAATAACATATGTTAATTTTCTAATTATTTGAAGGCGAAAGTGTTAAAATAATGTTTACCGTATAAGTGTCGGCTTCCAACATTTGTTGCAACAAACTTTCACTATTCATATTTCCTCTTTTTGTCCCCATTTCCCAATTCAGAGTAAACGAATTACGATTTTCATAACCCCTATTTGAAAGAGATCCCTTATCCATCAGGGTAATTCCTGAACTGGATAAAGCAATGGGAGAAACCTTTGCATAATTAATAATATTGCTACCATCATCCAGATTACTACCTGTAGAAACAACCACAACACCCACATTATTTAATTCCATTTGATTAGCCGGATTCGACTCCCCGTAAAAAATACTTTGATCGGCATTAAACTGAAGTTTCCAATCCATTACAGCACCTATTCTTATAAATGTTGCCTGCCCTCCGTTTAAAATTCCGTTTTTATATTCAGAAATATCATCAAAAAGAAAAGAAACGCTATAACCCGACAATACGCTAATTACCATAGAAGGATTTGGAGGAGGAATATCCTGAGCACTCAACTTTAAACTTATAGTTGAGACCATTAATAAGCATATTGCAAAGTATTTTATCATTTATTTTATTTTTCTTACCAATTTATTATCGGCAAACTCTGCCTGTTCCAAAATATTTCCTTCTTCGTCGTAGGCGGTAAGCAAGCCTTCCAGCTTACCTAACTTATAGTATAAGTCTAATTTTACCTGACCGTTGTCATAAAATTGTACCCAATGGCCATCTTCTTTCCCATCAACATACAGACCTTTTATTTTCAATTGGCCATTTTCGTGATAAAACTTCCAAACTCCCTGTGCTACTCCCTGATTGTAGAGTCCTTTTTGTTTCAAATTTCCATTAGAATGATAAACATTCCAAAAGCCCTGAGCTTCACCATGAAGATATCTACCTTTCATATAAATTGTGGAATCATTAAAAAAAGTAGTCCATATACCTTCCCTCAATCCATCTTTATAATTTCCTGTTTCATAAGGAGTGCCATTTTTATAAATTTTAAAATAAGGACCTTCGATTTTTCCATTTTTATATGTGGCTTTTATCATTACACTTCCATCATCATGATAAACGGTATAAGGCCCGTCGATTTCAAAACCATTATAGGAATATTGTTTCTCCAGTTGTCCATCACGATAATAGGATTTATATTCTCCATAGAATGATTCTTCCTGTATTAGCCCATCCTCCTGAATCTGGCCGTTGGAAAAATAACGTTGAAAAACTCCACTTTTAATACTATCAACAAAGTTTATTCTGTAATTAATATTTCCATTGGGAAAGAAACCCTCGGTAATACCATTAAGTTTATTCTTTGAGTAAGTTCTTTTTTCCTTAACTATGTTGTTATCATAATAAAGGATCATTTCTCCACTTAAAGAATCTTCAACAAAATTTCCTTTGTACTTAATATTTCCATTGGGGTGATAACTTATTACCTCACCGTTTTTCAAACCGTCAACATAATAGGATTCCCTTTGCTTAACCCCATCCGGATAATAGGTTATCCATTTACCCGACATTTCATCATTAAGATAATTTCCGGATTGCATTAAATTACCATTTATGTAATAAAAATGTGCATTCCCGCTTTTAAGAGTATCTTCATTGGTAATAACATAATCTATCACTGACTTGATATTCTGTTTTGCAGAATAGAAATATACCGTATCTACAAAAGTTGAATTTTGAGAAACACCTTGACTACCAAATGCCAATAGCAGTATTAGTACTAGAAAATATGATTTACTTATTTTCAAAATCTGTTTTTTTGTTTTTCGAATTGTAAAAAGTGAAGGAAGTATTATTTTATTTCAATTTCCGTTTGAATTCCTTCAAGTTCTTCATTAAATCCATAATCTAAAATTGCAGCTACAGAATATTTTCCTTCTGGCAGAGGCTCTTCAAGAGTATAATTTACTTTTTTATTTGATTCGGGAAGCAATGAAAATTCAACCGGATTTGATGTGAATTCCTCAGCAGTTTCCAAATTTGAGAAGGTAAAAAACACTTTACAATTAAGGATTTTATCGCCAAGATTTATAGCATTTGTAATAAATTCATTTTTGCCTTCCGGGTTTGTAGTATTTTCCAGACCCTCTAAACTACCTTTATAAAGAGTATTTCCATCGGGTGATTGATAAATTGGAACTGCTATACGTGCCGAAATGTTCAAACCCATATTTACTGTTTTATCAATTGCTTTTGCACCTGTTTTTTCTGTTGCCGACTCAACAAACAGTACAGCCCATTTTGTAGAAGGATTATCTTCGGGAACCAACATGGTAATATTAACTCTTACTGCTTCGTTTGGTTGCAATGTTACAAGAGCAGGTGATACTGTAATCCATTCAGAACAAGATCTTCCGGTAGTTCCTGGTGCAAAATATTTTACTTCACCATCTTCGTCCGATAACCAATCGGCAAGATTAAAAATGAAAGATTGCTCGGTAGTAGCCTTGTTTCTAACATAAATTTGCTTGGTTTGAGATGAACCTGCATTTGCATTAAACATTAATGTTGCTGGTGTTACTTCCAGTTCCTGTGCGTTTAACACAAGGCTCGAGCCTAGAAAAATCACTAATGCCCAAGAGATTTTTTTAATTGTTTTCATTTGATAATTATTTATTATTAAAATTTGAACTTTTTATTTTATATATAATTTTTTACTCTGATTTCCATTTGAAGTAATAATACTTACAATATAAATCCCCGGGGAATTATCGATTGTAAAGTTAAAATTATTTGCCTCTAAATTAAAACTATTTATTCTTTGGCCAATAATATTTGATACTAAAACCTGTCCTATCTCCTTATCCGTTTTTAACTGATTAACAAAAACCCTATTACCAACTGAATAGATTTCAAAATAATTTTTGGTTGAAATTTCTTTCAATTTCTCCTGTGTGGGATTTATTATCAATAAAAACCTGGATGAATTATTATTAATATGATGATCAAAATAATACACTTGTTCTTGTTTAATATTAACCATTTCATTTGTGATATTATCATAAAGATATATGTCGTTTATATCTTCTAAATAACTCATATTGCTCAATTCCAAACTGCATTTTGCCGATGTCCTGCAAGTAAAATTCAAAGGAAAGACCAAATTATCCTTTATTTCGGGTAGCGTATTTATAGCAAAATTAGTATTATTATACTCAGTATATATCTGAGGTACTTTATCACCCTGACTAAATAATTTTACTGCATCGGCATTTAAATCATAATCGTTGGAAGTATTACGTAAAAATCGTATTAGGGTTTCATCACTTTGATTATCAATGGTGGCAATCAAACTAATTAGGGGATATGTAATCTCCTGACTTTTATAATAATCCGGAGTAGAAGACATTATTCCTTTCCTGCATGCATTATTAATTGAGAAAGTTCCGTTTGTAGTTGCCTGAACCCAAAATCCCTGATTAGAGGGGATATATCTTGTTCCGCCATTAATTCCAACCGGATCGCTTCCCCCAAGGAAAATAGTATAGTTAGATGCCTGCGGATTCCAGATATATTTGGCATCATTGATATCATTTTTATCCCATCCTGCTTCGGTTAACCAATCTACCGGAGATGGATATGGATTTGCTATTAAATTCCATCCTTTATGATTCTCGGTCTCTCCATTGGGAACATCAGTATTTGTAATATTTATGGAGAAAGAACCAGTATTAAGTCCTGATGAGTTTGAAGCAGTATAATTTATTGTTTG
>JBFFLX010000109.1:0-11664 GCA_041554435.1 Bacteroidales bacterium | reverse complement strand
TTAATTCCTGATAACTTTAAAAGCCGCCCAGGCATTGTTGTTTATGAGAATAGTAATATAACTGCCTCTTGCTTTAATTTTATAATGTGAATTTCCTTGTTTAACAACAGCTTGTGCATCCTGAAATGATTTCCCTCTGTTAAAAGTATATTCTATATTCCCAATATTTTCTCCTTCAATAACTACACTAACATATCCGTCATTCGAGCGTTTTAAGAGGCCTAACTGATTATCATCAAGTTTTATTTTAGATTCCAGATAGTATTCATAGAAATATGGTAACTGAGAGAAATCTTCTGCTGTTTTATTAGTGAGCAACCATTTCTCATCTTCTGGAAAGTGATTTAAAAAGAAATCATCTGGATCAGTAAAGAAGTAGATGTCGGTATATTTAGCAACGAATTTTCCTGTCTGAGAATTACTATATCCGGCTCCCCATGTAGCATCAACCAACTTCCACTCTCCATTTATTTTTACAGCATTCCATTTGTGGTCGCTATATTTTGGCAATATGCCAATATCCAGTTCCGATGATTTTGTAGAGCCAACAATCATTTCGCATTCCACCATAGTCATTTCACATAATACCTTGAATAAGGATGAATATCCTTCGCAAACTCCCTTTTTTGATTTTAAAGTTTTGGTGGCTATATCCATTACAATTTCTTGTTCTTTTCTGATCCTTTCTTCCTCTGACGAAAAAGAATATTTTATTTGTTTTTTATTCGACTTTAGTCCTTTAACATCATATTTAATATTCAAAGCCATCCATGTATAAATGGCTCTTGCTTTTTCATCCTCCAGGGAGAAATCGTTATTTATTAAATCTGCTAATTTTTTAGGTTGAGAAAAATGTGATGGATATTCTTTAACTTTTTCATCTACGCCATTATATTCTTTGCAAACTACTGATAAATTTAAAACACATACTAAAGTGCCCAATACTAATCCAATTTTTAATTTCAATATTGTAAATATTTAAGGTGTATAATTTAATTAATTGTGAAAATAAAAACTTTCTTTCTCTTTATTTAACTGGTTATTCAACTAAATATTTTACCAGTCGGTAGAAATACTCCCATCAATAATGCCAGCTTTGATGTCTTCAACTTTGGTTTTAATACTATCGGCAATAAGAGCATCTGCATTGTGATAGGGTGCAATGGCAACACCCAAATTTTCAAGATTTCCATGGTATGTGCTGCCCCCATCAAATGTTTTCTCGGTGAATGATTTTACAACATCATATATCGAGTTATCGAGACCTTTTTCTGCTGTAGTTAGCATGAAATCAGATACTTCAGGAAAAGAATAGTATTGATCAACATCGGTGCCTACGCACCAAATATTACTATCCTTTGCTTTCAATAATGCACCACTTGCAGTTTCACTTCCAACACCAAAAATTATGTCAGCACCTGTATTTATAAGGCTGTCAGACAAATGTGCTCCCAATTCCTCATTAAAAAATTCACCGGCATACACTTCTGCTGTTTCAACATTTTTTGAATAGCTTGTATTATAGTAAGTTACGCCTTTGTTAAATGGTTCAATAAACTGCTGTATTTGAGGGATTTTAAGTGCTCCCACACAGGCAGTTTTGGGAACATTTGTACCTTGATTTTCAGCCCACCAGGCAGAAAGAAATCCTATGGGAAATGCAGCCTCATCAACATCGAAAACAATGCTAACAACATTGTTTCTGGTTTCACTTAACTCATTATCTACTAAAATAAATTTGATGTCAGGATAATTATTTGCGGCCTCAAGCAATGCATCATTCCACATATAACCTATTGCTATGATGAGATTGTAATTTTGTGAAGCGAAGTTGTCGATTCTCTGTTGATACATATTGCTTGTGGTGTCGATGTTATACTCCACGCTTAAATTAAAGTCGGTTTTTGCCCTTTCCATACCTTCTTTGCATGATTGTAGAAAACTTAAATCATCGAATGTATTTCCTTCGGCAAGCATGGCTACTTTTATGCTTTCGGGATTATCATCTGTTTTATTACAGGAAGTAATTATGATGATGCTTATTATACCTGCTAATATTAAAAACTTTGAAATATTCATATCTTTATTTTTTATGGATTATTTGAAATTATAAATATATAGTGTTTGAAGTTAGATTATATTACACTTCAAACTTGAGTTGTCTCCCTTCTTTGGCCGCTTTTTTATCCATTCGGGTGCCTATGGCCAATCCGATTACCATCCCTATAGGGATTCCAACTCCTATAAAAGCCATATTGCTCATGCTTGCTCCATATGCTGCGCCTAAAGGCATCCCAAATACTACCATGCCGATGGCAAGCCAGCGATTTCGATAGGCATTTTTTGGTACTATTTTCAGCTTTTTGTCAAGAGTTTGAAAGATCATCAGTTTGCTTCTGCTAACTTGACGGCTTAATTTCCTGGTGTTTCCTGAAATGGAGTTGATTATTTCGATCTCTTTATTTATTGCTTTTATAACTTCTTCGGTTAACTCTCTTTCCCTTAGTTCTTTAATCAAGGAAACGAATCCTTCTATATTGCTGATTCGCCTTTTATTTTGTTCTGTTGCTAAATCATATTTTACTTCATATAATTCCATTTTGCCTTTTTATTTAACTTGGTTTAATGTGCCTTTTTTATTGAGAAAATTAATTAGTTATGAAAATTATATCTTCAATATAACAGGCTCAGTTTAGCAGGCATAAAGATAATATTATTTTATCAAATTAAGGTTATTATTGCTGTTTCAAAGTTGTGATTTTTAGTTTTTAAAAAGGGGTATTGCTTCCGATAAAGCAATGAATGTTATTTTCCTCAAACCTGGACTGAATTTTTTCTAAATCCTCCTTGCCGGGAACAGGATATTTTAATGCAGTATATTCTTTGTTTAGAATAGGATATTTTTCCCTTCCCAAATGGTGAAGTGGCAGGATGTTTATTTCATCTTTTTTTATTTTTTTGAGAAAATTAATGAGAGCAATGATATTGTCTTCGCTATCATTGAAGCCAGGAATTAGTGGAAGCCTGAAAATCAATCTACCTTCAAACTCCTTTGCAATTTTTTCGGCATTTTTAAGTATGAGATTGTTTTTTGCTCCGGTTCCCTGTTTGTGGAAATCATTTTCCAAATGCTTCAAATCATAAAATATCCAATCCAGATAAGGCATCGCTTGTAGGTAATTTTCAAAAGGAACATTTCCGCAGGTTTCAATGGCAGTGTGGATATATGCATCATGACAAAGTTTGAGAATTTCTTTGGCAAAATTTATTTGAAATAATGGTTCTCCTCCTGTTAAGGTTATTCCACCATCCTGTCCCCAGAACTGCCTGTCGCGTTTTATTATTTGTAAGAGTTTTGAAATGCTTATTTCGTATCCACTAAGTTTAAGAGCATCTGTATAACAATTGTTAACGCATTCTTTATCAATGCATTCTTTGCATAAATTTCTGTCGATAAAAAGGTTTCCATTATTACGCTCAATGGCATTATACGAACATGCTTCTATGCAATTATTGCATTTTATACATTTTGATGCGAAATGCATGGGAACAGGATTAACGCTTAATCCTTCAGGATTGGAACACCAGAAACAATTTAAAGTACAACCATTTAGAAAAATAAGGGTACGACAACCAGGACCATCATGCATGGAAAGGCCCTGAATGTCGAAAATGTTTCCGCTGATTTCCTTATTAATTGGCTGAGAAATCATTGCAGCTTATGGCGTTCATTTCCGGAAATGCATCATATTTTTCCATGCATTTTCCCAATTCCAAAGAAGTTTCTGTATAATGCTTGCAGTATTTGCATTTTTGCGCTTTTTCAAAACTGTCGCAGGCTTCCTCATCTGCATTTATTGCACTTTTATCTCTCTTACAAATACCTTTAAAAACGTCGGTACTTAAATAGTATTTACAGTCGTAATGTTTCATAATCTTTATCCCAATTGTTCGTATTCTGTTCTGGCAATTACCTCATCCTGAATTTGTTTTCCCAACTCTACCCAATATTGTGTAAAGCCGGCAACTCTTACCATAAGACCTCTGTAATTATCAGGGTTTTTCTGTGCATCCTTAAGCATTCGTGAATCCACTATATTAAACTGTGCGTGAAATGCTCCCTTGCGGAGATAGGCTTTTATCATTTCAAGGAATTTCCGTGAACCTTCCCTGCCTTTAACCACCGATGGGTGTATCTTCATATTCAACTGAGAGTTTTGCGAGAGTGAATGATCGTAGCAGGTTGCCGAATTAAACAAAGCGTATGGACCATTTTTATCGGAACCAGGATATGCTGATACTGAGCCGTCGGCGAAGGTAGTTCCACCCAATCTTCCATCGGGAGTTGCCAATGTTACTGCTCCCATAGGAGCATGTGTTGAAACTGAAATCTGACATGAGTATAATGGTTCGTTATAAATGGAAACATAATTCTCACACATCTTGCTGAACCATATTTGCCATTCCCTGAAAATACTATCCACATACTCATCATCATTACCGTATTTTGGAGCATCCAGACATTGTTTATGGATTTTCAACCAGTCGGTATAATTTTCAGTTTTAACTTGTTCAATTAAACTATATGAGCCAGTCTCCAAAGCCGAATGATAGCCGAAGTTAGCTTCGATGGCTTGTCTCAATTCGCTTAAGCTGAAGTTGTTTTCTTCAAAAATATTTTTTTTAATAGAAGCGAGGGAATTAACAAGATTAACTCCACCACATATTTCAACATTAAAAGTGCGATTATACTTACATCCTTTATTGCTGATATCTTTTCCAACTTCCAGACAGTCGGGTTTCAGCATGCTATTAATTATGGAAGGTGAAATTTTACCCCAAATGTCATGTTGGATATTATTTGTAAGTGTAAGAACTTCAACGGTTTTGCTGAAATAATCTTTAAATACCCTCCAGATTTCTTCATATGAATCAAGTTTTGAACCATGGGCAGGGTAAACACGCCTTCCGGTTCTTTTGTCGAGGCCATCATAAAGTACGGCTTCCAAAACTTTGGGTAGAGAAATAAAATGTACACCAACACTTGTTGCAGGCGCTGAGCCTCCCGGAATATAATGAATCACACCATTCAATTCTAGTGGCATCCATGATCCGGCAGAGGTCTCCAAACAGCCTCCTATCGACCAGGCTCTTGCTTCCTCAAGGTCCATTCCTTCTTTTTTGAAGTTGTTTAATAAGAATTCCATTGCAACTCGGTTATTAACCCATGCAGGATAACCAGTACCAATTTTAGTGCATTCTATTCCTTTTAAAAGGAAATCTTCCGGAAGTTTTTCGTCGTATAACAAACTTAAGGTAGGCTGAGGCACGTCGCAACTAATTGCTGAATCTAATATCAGAGTTTCAAGTTCGTTGGCTGCACTATTTCCATCTTTATCGAGGCCACCAACGCACAGATTATTGAAAGTGTTCCCACTCAATACACCACCAACAACCCCCATAGATGCAAAGCAATCGAGTTCTGTAAATTTCATTCTCATGCATTCCAATAACTCAATGGTATGCTCATTTGTAAGTTTGCCATTATCCATGTCCTGTTTCCAGTAGGGGTAAAGAACCTGACCTAAACGACCCGGTGAAAGTCCGGAAATTGGATCTTCATTTAATACTGCAAGGTGGAAAATCCAAACCATTTGAAGGGCATCATGGAAATTACGAGGAGGCTTTTTTGATAACCAAATAAGTCTTTCTGCAATATCCTGATATTCTTGTTTTTGCTGAATGTCTTCCTCCAAAGAGGCCATAAACTCTGCCTCATTGGCATAATTGATTATCCATTTTTGCAAACCCTCAAGCATAATATGCACCGATTTATAAAAATAAAGTCTGTCCATATTGGGGTAACCTGCACTTTGATTTTGTTTTTCCTGACAAATATCTTTAATACCTTCAATACCATATTGCAGCGGATAATAATAATTCATCACTTCCCTTCCCTGAGGGAGAGTATATCCGGAGTCGAACATGCATATTACGGCACGCATTATTTCTTCCTTGGTATCGTAGCCTGGAACTAATTGTTCGTATTTATGACCTATATCGTCAACGGATTTATTATGCCACTTTTTTGCAACTTTAATAAGTATGGGCATTTCTTCTTTACGCAAGCCAAACTTGCCGGCTATCGACATTACATTGCCGACGCTTTTTGTTACATTGCCACCGCCCTGTCCCATGGTTGTAACCTCATCAGCGCTGGCTTTGCCCGCATCTTTTGCTTCTTTATAAAGTTCATCTTCCTTGCTTAGGAAAAAGCCTTCCGACATCCATGGCATGGGATAAGAACCTCTTAAATAAGATGCCTTTCTCATACTTATAAGTTCACCGGGCAAGACAATGGGAGTGAGGTGTTCAAAACCTGCTTTAAGTGCTTCTGCTCTTCTAATGATGCCTACTTCACCTTCAAGTTCTTCCCAACGACGGGTATACCAATAAGGAAACTCAACCGATGCTGAAGATTTGGTTTCGAAATATTGTTGACGTAACTTTTCAACCCTGAGTGTGGGTGGCCTTTTACCTTCTTGTTTTTCGAAATCACCATGGGGCTGACTGCCGTAATAATTATAAATATCATTACTGCATTCGAGTGTGTTTATTTCTTTTTGAGGACTCATTACTTTTTGTTTAGAAGTAAAAACTCAAGTTATTTCGTTAAATTTTTAACAATACAAAATTAATTAATTAGCCTATGTAGTAGAGTACTTAAACTTATGAATATTTAGTCTTTGTAAACTTACTATAAAATTTTATAGTTGTCAAATAAAATATTTTGGATCAATGGGTTATAGAATTTCCGGCCGCTTCATCGAAGCGGCCGGAAATTATTTTAGAAGTTATATCTCAACGAAAGAATGAAGTTTCTTCCCGGGGCAGAAATGCCCGAACTATAAGGCCGATATCTTTGATCGGTAATATTTTCAATACCTGCGCTCAGAATAAACTGGTTTTCCAAATCATAAATGGCCTTTATATTTAAAGTATACCAAGCAGGGGAGTAGTTATTGCCATTTTCATCTTTGGCGTAAATTTCGTCTTTCGACTGCTCGCTAACAGGCAGCTCATCATATTTACGTTCCCCCTGATAGTTGGTGTAAAATTCCAGATTCAATTTATTAAACCTATAGTTAAGTCGTGAAACGCCAAAGAAAGGTGCGGCATGCCTAGAAGGACTGGTTGTTCCGTCGTCCATTTCTTCTTCTCCTTTTTGGAAATTTATGTCTGTAGAGAATGTGAAATTTGAAGGCATTTTTACTTCCAGCCCAAGCTGCAATCCATAAACTTTTGCAGTGGCAGCATTTTGTAAAGCCTGTACTTTACTCATCTCGCCCTCATACATAATGCTGTCGAGTCCGTTTAACTGATAATCGCGCCTTACCATCGCGTTTTGTAAGTAAGTGTAATATCCTGTGATATCAAGTTTAACAACATCGGCTAATACTTTAGCAACTCCCAGATCGAAATTATAAGCATACTCAGCTTTCAAATCGGGATTTGGCACAACCACTGCTCCAGGTTCCGAATCGAAGACCTTACCTATGTCGTCAACATTTGGTGAACGGAAAGCAGTTCCCAAATTAGTGCTTATCACCCATGTTCCTGATGGGCGATAAACCCCACCAATAGAACCTGTTAATGCTCCTTTATTGATGTTTGCCGTGGTAAATGGAAAAGGGTAAAAATTTGTGTTATTTGTGAAATCGGCATCCAAAATAAACTGATTATATCTCAAGGCTCCTTGTAAAGTGAAGTTATTGGAAACCTTATAAACATCCTCAATATAGGCAGCTATCGAAGTCCATGTGGAGTTGGGATATCTGGCAGGTCCATTAACTGTAATTCCGTTTGAGATGTCTGTAATAGTTCCTGTTGACTTAACAACATCGCGAACATATTCAAATCCATAATAGATGGTGTTTTTTCCACCTGTCCATTTTACAAAATCAAGGTTAACGGAATAAGCCTCAACTTTTTCGGTATTGGAGTTTCTGTCGTTTTTATTAAAAGATCGTTCTATTCTGCTTTCTTCGAAGGATTGTTGAGCAAGGCGGATGGTCATCTGATTAAAAATCACATTATCTGAGGTATGAGTAATATTCAAATTATTCATTAGCCATTTTTGAGGACCGTAATTCCATTCTGCATAGCGAGGCGATCCATTTTTCATCCGGTTGAGTCTGTCATACCTGCCGTAAGAAGAAGTTTCGGAATAATGAAATCCATATTGAAAATCCCAGTTTTCATTTGGTTTGAAACGGATTTTCTGCATTAAATTCATTTGGGAATATGCAGAGGGGACTTGTAAAAGAGGGTCGCTTTGAGTAATAACTCGGTCAACAGAATCCTGACGCTGAACATAATATGGTTTTATATAGTCGTCGGGGCCATGACTTCCCTGGCGCAGGTTTTCGAAATCCCATGCGCTGAAACTTGTAACAATTGCCCATTTTTTCCATCCTACATTTACGTCAAAATGACCGGTTTTTTCCTTGCTGGCTGTGGAAAACCTGCTAACGGCTTTACCTGTTACCATGGGCTTGTCGGTTAGCGAAAATTGTGGAGTTAAGGTTTGGAAACTCATAACTCCACCTATGGCATCGCTACCATAAATTACCGAACCGGGGCCAAAAAGTACTTCAGTATTTTCCATGGTAAAAGGATCCAGGTTTATTATATTCTGGATATTTCCTCCTCTGAAAATTGCCGTGTTCATCCTTACTCCGTCAACTGTATAAAGTAATCGGTTGGTGGCAAAACCTCTTATCATGGGACTGCCTCCTCCTTGCTGACTTTTCTGTATGAAAACTTTGCCGGAAATTCCTAAAAGATCGGCTGCAGTTTGTGGATTTTGAAGATTTATCTCCGTGGGGGAAATTGTTACAATTTTTGATGGAATATTGTCGGACGACTGACGCCAGCGGGTTCCTGAAACTACAACTTCATCTAAATTTAAATTATAAATCTCCATGCCAATTCGGAAATTATCAGATTTTAATTCCTTATAACTTTTAATAATTGCCTTATAACCCAAACTTCTGATTTCTATTTCTGCCGCACCGGCGAAGTTTGTAATATCGGCCTGACCATTTACATTAGTGGTAGTAAATGCCTTTGGGTTTTCACTCATCAGGGTTACCATTTCCAGTGCTTTTCCGGTTTCCTGATCTGTAATACTTATTGTTTGTGTTTTGCCAAAAAAAGCAGCAGTTAACAATAAGAATAAAATATAAAATTTTCTCATTATGATTTTATTGCGTTAAACAAATAATATTATTTATCGATGCCAAATAATTGACATACAGATTGTTGTTGTATTTGTTTAAGCAATTTGGGGGGGTGGGGAATTAGAAGTGTCTAATAAGAATTTATAATCTGTTGAAAAGGAATTGTATCTATAATCAGATTGAAGTGTGATTAAATTGTATGAAGGAATTTCGCTAAAAAAAAGTGAATTGAAATAGTTGTTCAATCGCTTTTGGTTTTCTTTATTTTGCTGGTTTTCTCCTAACACAAATGCCAGCAATGAGTCGATTTGCTTGTTTATTTTAGTTTCTTCATTGTCGTTCCAACACCAATATAAAATATTTTCACCCTGAATTTCCTGCTTAATTATATCGTACATCTGTCCATCGAATTCAAATTCCCGCGAATGTTTCCAGTCCAGATTTTCTGCTTCGTCTTTGGTGAAAGTCAATAAAATAAGGTCTTCCTTCTCAATCTTATTCAATATTTTCTGCTTTACCTCTTTTCTTATTTTCTGCTTTGTAATATGCAAATAAGAGTAAGTGGAGATGATAGGAACCACCAGTAATAATAAAATTAATATGCCGGATAATCTTGTTTTCACTTTTATTTTTGATGGAGTAAAGATAGGAATTCTTTTGAGTACGCTAAATTGCCTGGATTTGAGTTATGAATGAGTATGTGCTATTAACAAATAATATTCAAAGTGCCTCAAGTGCCTGAAGTTGAGCTGTTACACTTGCCTTTTTCTCTCTGATTTTAATTTTCTACCCTTAATGATAAGCCAGAAAAGCAAAATAACTTCACCTATGAAAGTAAACATTCCCACAGTAATATTATAATCAGGGGAAGTTAATCTGCCAAAACCATCTATAATATATCCAAATCCGGCGATAACAATTAAAACGCCCAGTATTTTCTTCATATATCCCGCCTTGAAAGCGAGATATCCCAGTAGTATTAAATGAAATCCGAAAATTATCAATCCGAATTCCCAGGCACTTCTGAAATTCTTTAATGATATCATTACCATTGCAGATAACTGATCATCTTGAAAGGCACTAAGATAGTTGGGAGAGTTAATAAATTGCAATACATTAATGAAGTATATGATTGCTACACCAAGAATTGCGGAATAAACAATACGCAACCAGGCTGCTAAAAGTGAAAGACTTTTGCTTATGGGTTTTAGAAAAACGTAGAGTGCCCATGCTACTATTATGTCGAGTAATAAAACTATTACAAACAAAATAATGCCTATGCGGAATGAAGTTTCGGAAGCAATAATATTACTTATTGTTTCGGTTGCATTATTGTCAATGATAAGTTTTCGAAAAATGGACATATCTGCAATAGGTGCAATTATGGCCATTATTAGTAGTGCAAGTCCGCCGATTATGGCTGCGTTTCCTCTTGAGATTTCTGAGTAGTGTTTTTTATTTGTAGAGTTCATTATTATGTTATTTTAAATATTATTT
The DNA here is from genome assembly GCA_041554435.1 of Bacteroidales bacterium. Classification (GTDB taxonomy): domain Bacteria; phylum Bacteroidota; class Bacteroidia; order Bacteroidales; family F082; genus BM524. The sequence goes on along the minus strand of JBFFLX010000109.1, from coordinate 925 downwards.
GCCAATGGCTTTTTGTGAGGCGCAAAAATATAGTTTTTTATGAATTATAATATATGAATGAGGATTTCCGATTAGGGACGGAATTCATGTTTTCCATTGTTCATCGGGAATTGATTTATATCGTCCCCAAAATCTATAGTGAGTTAAAGATGTAAAGGATATCAGTTTTGCTATAAATCTGTTTCTGAGTAAGATATGTTGAAATTTATATCCAATCCATAAAAATATAAAAAATGATAAAGTTGATAGTGCTCTTGTCATTAGTTCGGATTCCAAATCAATTATTAAGATGTTGTTTAATATATATGCAAGCAAAGCTGAAGAAAGTACCCAAATACTTATGAGTAATCCGTGAGCGGTTTCAATTGCTTTCTTCGGACAGGAATTCATACACTTCATACAACTTTCACAATTGAAACTCCAATAAGGTCTTTCTTGTAAAGTTTTTATGGCGTTTACAGGACATTCTTTCACACATAATCCGCAATTATTACATTTTGCATTGGCGTAAAATGATTTAGCAAAAACGAAACGGCCTACAATATAATATCCAAGCGAAATGGGTGAAATTAAAATATCCTGAAGCAAATCTCTGTGGGCGAGAAAATCAGTTTTTCCTGAAAATATTTTATTTGCATGTTTTTCAACTCGTTCATAATTTTTTTTGTGAAGATATTTTACAGAATTTTCATTAAGTGCCGGATGTATGGAAATCCAGTTTGAAGGCATGTCGAAAGGAATTTGCCCTACAATTTTATAGCCTTTTCTCTTTAACATTAATGATGATAACATAAAGGCTATGCCGCTAAGACCAGGTGTTACGTAGTTACCTATTTTCAATCCTCCTCTTGTATTCATCAATACAATTCTGTTTTTCCCCTTTGGGAAATTATTTATAAAGTCAAGGGTGATTTTTGGAAAATTG
>JBFFLX010000108.1:0-11681 GCA_041554435.1 Bacteroidales bacterium | reverse complement strand
GCTACTACACCAATACTTTGAATGCTGAGAAGTATCCGTTCTTTTTCTTCTTTACTCCGGCGTGTCATTTCTTTCTTTAAAAGCATAAAATTAGTAATTTAAAATACTAATCGCTGTCTAACTTTATAGGGGGCTAAAACAGTAATTGGTCGCCATGCCTACATTTCTGCCTTCAAACTTATTATTACGGCAGGCAAACTCACAACTCGTAACCCGTAACTCGCAACTCGCACCCCGCAACTCATAACTCGATTTTCCTATCTTCGCTACATGGATTGGAATAAACTAATAAGCGCCAAAAGGCTTGGTTCAAAAAACCGTAAACCTTTGAGTCCTGAAATGGTAAGGACTGAATTTCAGCGCGATTACGACAGGTTAATATTTTCTTCTGCCTTTAGGCGATTACAAAATAAAACTCAGGTTTTCCCCTTGCCGGGAAGCGTTTTTGTGCATAACCGTCTTACTCATAGCCTGGAAGTTGCCAGCATAGGAAAATCTCTGGGAAATATGTTGTCGCTGAGGTTGAAAGAAGAAAAGAATATTGATAATCCCGCGCTTTACGAATTGGGAACAATAGTTTCTGCAGCCTGCTTAGCACATGATTTGGGAAATCCTCCTTTCGGACATTCTGGAGAACTTTCCATTTCAAAATATTTTAGTGAAGGAGAAGGAAGAAAATTCCAGGATAAAGTAAGTGCTCAGGAGTGGTCTGATTTACTTCATTTTGAGGGTAATGCCAATGCTTTCCGTTTGCTTACGCATCAGTTTGAAGGAAAGCGTTCTGGTGGATTTGCGTTAACATATTCTACTCTCGCTTCATTGATAAAATATCCTTTTCCTTCAACTGCTTATCCAAACAAAAAGAAATATGGTTTTTTTAGTTCCGATATGGAATCATATGAAATTATTGCTTCAGAACTGGGATTACAAGAATTAGATTCAGAAAAATTTGTCTTTGCACGTCACCCGCTGGTTTTTCTTGTGGAAGCCGCCGATGATATAGCTTATCAGCTGATGGATTTAGAAGATGCAATGAAACTAAGAATATTGAGTGCTGAAGAAACAGAAAACTTGTTTTTAAATTTCTTTGATAAAGAAAAGGATAAGTCCTTTTTTGAAATGCTAAGAAGTGTTTACAATGAAATTAGCGATAATAATGAAAGAATTGCATTTTTACGCGCCAATGTGGTTGGAAAATTAGTTTCGGAAACTACCGATGTTTTTATGAAAAATCACGATGAAATACTGAATGGAAGTTTTCAGGCATCACTTATTAAAAATCTAACTGAATTTTCAGGAGAAGCAATCAAAAAAGTTTCTAAAATTTCGGTGGAGAAAATATATCGAAATCCTGATGTAATTACAATAGAATTAAGTGGTTATAAAATTCTGGGCTCCCTAATATCTGAATTTATTGATGCAGTTTTTAATCCTTCAAGCGACTATTCGAAAAAAGTTCTGTCACTTATGCCAGAGCAGTACAAATATAGAAATGACGACACTTACAATAAAATTCAGTCGGTGCTGGATTTTATTTCCGGCATGACCGATTTATATGCTCAAAAACTTTATAGGGATATTAATGGAATATCTTCTTAAACAGCACAAAATTTTACTCTCTTTCGACTTAAATTAATTTATTTTATTACTCATAAATTCTCAAAAATTGTGCATTTGATGGATTTAAAATTAAATTTGCTTCAATTTTTAGAAAGGATAATTTTCAAATGACAATAAATCAACTGATTAGTAAAAACTTAGTATTTGTAGTACTTGTATTTTTGATGTTAGGAGGAATATCGTGTAGTGAAAATTCCACCTCTTCTACCACAAAAAAGAAACCGTCACAAAATTCCATTAATGAAGATACCAGCAAAGCTATAATTTCGGAGAAGGAAATTAAAATTAAAAATCCGAAAGTAATTAAAACCGAAGAAGCATATAATTCCAGTTACAGATTAAGAAAATATGCTAACGTAAAATCATTTTATAGTCGCATTGCCGAACCATCAATAAATTTATGTCTTGATAATAATGTTCCTCCTGCGGCCATACTCGCAATAGCAGGATTGGAGTCGGGATGGAATCAGGGGTATATTGGAAGAATTAGCGGAAATATTTTGAGTTTGGGAAACAGAAGGGGAGACAAGGAGTTACCCGCTTTACTATTGCCAAGACTTAAGTCTACAGGCGAAATACTAATCGATTCACTGGAAATTATTAAATATAAGCCTGAGGAATTGGAGTGGGAAAGTCGTCCACCAAGTTTAAAAAAGGATTATCGACCTGAACCATGGGGCGGGACAAAGTATAATCTGGCATATTTTAAATATCATCCTGAGGAAAAGGCAAAAGCTCAAATTAAAAATATCGACGATTTTGTCACAATTTTTATATCCAGAAATAGCCGCATCTCTGTATACAGAAAAGCACGTCATATGATGGATAGCCTTGTGGCGGAAAAAGGAAAAGAAGTTCTATTGAAAGAGCAGACAGCAATACTTTTCATTAATCAAATAGGTGGTAAACCTAATTCTTTTAATTTTAGAAAAACCTGGCCTAAAAAGGTAACTTATATAATTAAAAATGCGGGCCTGGCAGAGTTAACAAAGCAAATGTATAAAACAGATAAAGAATTTGACGAATTATGGTGAAAATATTTAATATGACAATTGTATTTAAAATAATTTCTCTGGCACTCATTTTAGGTATTAGTGTAACTGAGTCATCTTGTCAAAGTCAAAATAAGAGTAAAGATTATTGTCAACTGTTATCCAATTACTCTCTAAACAATAATGATAAGGTAATTATCATTGAAAAAGGGAGTAAAAAACTAAGGATGCTTGAAAAAGGAAAAGTAGTAAAAACATTTGATGTTACCATAGGCGAAGAGGCCGGTAATAAAGCCAAAAGTGGCGATAACCGTACCCCCGAAGGAGTTTTCCTAGTGCAAAAAATCCATGATTCTTCAAATTGGGTTTATTACCCCGATGACGACACTACCAGAGGGATAGAAAATGCTTACGGTCCTTGGTTTATCCGATTAAAAGTCCCCAGATTTAAAGGTATCGGAATTCATGGTTATTATCATGATGATCATATTGGCAGCCGTGCGAGTGAAGGCTGTATACGCTTGAATAATGATGAATTACAAGTGCTGGTCGAATTTGTGGAAGTTGGTATTCCGGTGATGATTATACCTGGTAAAGAAGACTTAAAAGTTAATAAAAAAGAACTCAATAAATAAAGGCATTTTTCTGTTGGATTATTTTTACCCACCTTCAATCCCTAAGGGGATTTTTCTTTATTGCAATAAAAATATTGGGGTTGTATTATTTATGGATATTCTATATTTAGAATTTTAATGAAACGTGAGTCAAATCTATTTCAGGCTCCGTTAGGAGACATATATGGGTAGAAATATTGAAATAATTAATATCCCGTCCCGTACGGGACGGAATGTTAAATAACGCTCATATTTTTTACCCACATTCAATCCCTAAGGGGATTTTCATAGGTATACTTATCATAATTTTATATTATCACACTATTTTGAATTCAAAATCTTGATGACCGAAATTGGATTTTATTGTTTAAAAAAAATTAAAATATTCAAGCGAGTAAAATTCCTACTTTTGAGGCCTAAAAATTATATTTATGAGTTTTACAAATCCTGAAATTTTATATGCACTACCGGCAGTTTTAATTCCGCTGATAATACATCTGTTTAATTTCAGGAGATACAAAAAACAATATTTCAGTAATGTTGCTTTACTTAAGGAGATAAGTATAGAAACTAAAAAGCAGAACAGAATCAAGCACTTGATAGTTATGCTTTTACGTATGCTTGCTGTAGCTGCACTGATATTTGCATTTGCCGGACCTCAATTTGGAAAAAATGCCGTATCCAATATGAATGCTAAAATTGTTAGTGGTATTTATATCGACAATTCCTTTAGTATGGAGGCGGGGGATTATAATGGAAGAGTTTTCGATAAAGCCATATCAATTGCACGCAAACTAGTTAAAGAATCGCCTAAGGAGATGGTTTTTGTTGTGCAAAATAACAATGATAATTTGTTGAAATTTTTGAATAAGGATGAGGCCCTTAGTTTTATCGATAATACAAAGATAAATTCCAATCCCGGAAATATAAGTCTTGCTATGGAGCAATTCATTAGGTTTGCCTCACAAAAAAAGGACTTTTTACTTAAAACATATATTTTCTCCGATTTCCAAAAATCAGCATTTATTCCTTCATCCATACCTTCCGACACTATTTTGGAGTGGAATTTCATCGAACTTTTTAATCAGGAAACGGCAAATGTTTATATCGATTCGTGTTATTTGAATAGCCCCGTTTTGCTTCCCAACAGAATCGAAAAACTATATGTAAAAGTTAAAAATGCCTCAGAAAACCGCATCGAAAATCTGGGATTAAAACTAAGCATAGAAGGTGAAACCAAATCGATTGCAAATATTGATATTGATGAAAATGGTGAGACCACAGCAGAAATGCAGTTCAATACAGGCCAGAAATCATGGAAGAAGGCTTATGTTGAAATAGAAGATTATCCGGTAACTTTTGATGATAATATGATGTTTAGTTTTGAGGTGTCTGACAGAATAAATGTTTTAGCAATTAATGAGGATGTAAATGAAGATGTTTTACAGGCATTTTATTCCTCGGACTCAATATTTAAATTTCACCAAACTAATTATAAATCAATAGATTATCAAAATTTAAATAAAAACGATCTGATTATTTTAAATGGTGTATCGGATATTTCAAGCGGACTGATCGCCAATCTTAAAACCTTTGCTGAAGAGGGTGGTAATTTAATGCTTATTCCACCGCCAGATGGTGATATAGAAAAATTTAATGTATTACTAACCGCCTTTAAAATGGGTCAGGTTTTTGGCCCCATGGATAGTGAAACCCGAATTAAAGGTGTGAAACTTGAAAACAGCATTTTTGGCGATGCCATTGAAGAATTGCCCGCTAATGCTGATCTTCCTGTTATTTTTAAACAATTTCAGTATTCATCAGGTTTTAAAACCAATACTGAAACCCTTCTTAGCCTGCTAAATGGCGATCCTTTATTGATAAAAAAAGAAACGGGAAGTGGAATAGCCTATTTATTGAACATTTCGCTGGATGAAAGTTTTAGTAATTTTTCGCGCCATCCTTTGTTTGTTCCTATGATGTATGGCTCTGCTATAGCAGGAAAGAGTAATGCTAAACTTTATAGTACTATCGGGAATTCCACCAGAGTAGAGATTAAATTAAATGATAATGCCGGAGATTATAATCCGGATAATGTTTTTAGTATCCAATCGCTAAAAAATGATTTTAATTTTATTCCTTCACAAAATATTACTGCCAATAAGTTAAGTTTATACTTTGATCAACTCCCTTACGAATCAGGTTTCTATGAGTTGTTAATAAATTCAACAACAGAAAAAACTAATCCCATATTAGCCTTTAATTATAATAGAATTGAATCCGTAATGGATTTCTACACAAAAAGTTCCATTAGCAATATTTTAAAAGAGTCGAATATTTCTAGGTATAATGTTCAGGAATTTCAAAACTCAACTTCCGAGGAAGTTATTAACAGTGGCAAAAACGAGAGCAATCAATGGCTTGTATTTATTATATTCGCACTTTTATTTTTATTGTTGGAAGTGCTGATATTGAGGTTTTGGCCGTAAAATATTGAATGATAATAAAATAACCAAAAACGTTTTAGGGAATAGATAAAAAAATGAGCGAGAAGGAAGAATTACAAAATTTTGAGGAGGAGAATTCATCAACCGACAATTCTGTTAACAGGGTAAAACACCTTAGCGGAATGTATAAGAGTTGGTTTTTGGATTATGCTTCCTATGTAATTCTTGAGAGAGCAGTTCCTGGAATTAATGACGGATTAAAACCTGTACAAAGGCGAATTTTGCATTCTATGAACCGAATGGAAGATGGCAGGTTTAACAAGGTTGCCAACATTATAGGACATACCATGCAATTTCACCCTCATGGTGATGCATCAATCGGAGATGCTCTGGTTCAACTTGGTCAGAAGGAAATTCTTATCGATACTCAGGGAAACTGGGGTAATACGCTAACAGGAGATAGTTCGGCAGCACCAAGGTATATTGAAGCACGTCTTTCAAAATTTGCCAGAGAAATCGTTTTTAACCCAAAAACTACCGAATGGACCCTAAGTTACGATGGTAGGAATAAAGAGCCTGTAAGCCTTCCCGTGAAGTTTCCATTGCTGCTTGCGCAGGGTGTTGAAGGTATTGCCGTGGGATTAGCATCAAAAATACTTCCGCATAATTTTAATGAACTTATCGACTGCTCCATAAAATATCTGCAGCAAAAGCCTTTCGAACTTTTTCCGGACTTTTTAACCGGAGGAATGGCCGATGTTTCTAAGTACAACAAGGGATTACGTGGTGGAAAAGTAAGAGTTAGAGCCCGGATTAAATTGGTTGATAAAAAAACTCTTGCCATAACTGAAATACCTTTCACAACTACCACCGTAAGTTTGATTGATAGCATTGTTAATGCAAACAACAAGGGTAAAATAAAAATCAAAAAGATAGATGATAATACTGCTGAAAATGTAGAAATATTAATTCATCTTGCAGCCAATGTTTCACCCGATCAAACCATAGATGCACTTTATGCCTTCACAAATTGTGAGGTTTCAATATCCCCAAACTCCTGCGTTATTAAGGAGGAAAGGCCTGTTTTTGAGCCTGTTGACAAAATATTGAGGCATAATACCGACCATACAGTTTATCTCCTGAAAAGAGAATTGGAAATACGTTTGGGCGAATTGGAAGATAATTGGCATAATTCCTCATTGGAAAAAATATTCATTGAAAACAGGATTTACTTGCGTATTGAAGAATGTGAAACCTGGGAATGCGTTATTAAAACCATAGACGAAGGTTTGGAACCTTTTAAGAAAATTCTTCGTCGCCAAGTAAATGAAGACGATATTGTTCGCCTTACTGAAATTAAAATAAAGAGGATTTCAAAATTTAATGCCTTTAAGGCAGATGAGTATATAAAAGGCGTTGAAAGTGAAATGGAAGAGGTTAAAAATCATTTGGATAACCTCATCGACTATTCCATAAATTATTATAAGCAGATCAAGAAAAAATACGGTCAAAATTTCCCACGTAAAACAGAACTCAGAAATTTCGATACCATAGAAGCTGCACAAGTGGCTGTTGCCAATCAAAAACTTTACCTCAACCGTGAGGATGGTTTCGCCGGTACTTCTCTTAAGAAAGATGAATTTATTTCAGAATGCTCCGACATCGACGATGTTATTGTATTCAGGAAAGATGGTACTTTCATGGTTACCAAAGTTAGTCCTAAGTTTTTTGTGGGAGACAATGTTTTGCATATCGAAATATTCGATAAAAATGATGATCGTACCATTTACAATATGATTTATCGCGACGGAAACCGTGGTAAATATTTTGTAAAACGTTTCGGTGTAACAAGTATTACAAGAGATAAAGAATACGATCTTACCAGAGGTACCGAAGGTACAAAGGTTATTTATTTTACTGCCAACCCTAATGGTGAAGCAGAAGTTGTAAGGGTAAACCTTCGACCAAAACCACGGCTTTCAAAAACCAGTTTCGACTACGATTTTAGCGAAATGGCAATTAAAGGACGTAATGCAAAAGGTAATATCTTAACAAAGCATAATATTAAAAATGTTGTCCAAAAAGAAGAAGGAATTTCTACTCTTGGAGCAATAGATGTTTGGTACGACGATACTGTTAGAAGGCTTAATACCGACGAAAGAGGCCGATATGTTGGAGCCTTTAAAGGCGAAGACAGAATACTTAGTATTTTATCCACCGGGGAGTTCCGCTTAACAGGATATGATGTTTCGACTCATTTCGACGACGACTTGATGTATCTGGAAAAGCACAATCCTAAAAAGGTAGTTACTGCTGTGTATTACGATGGTGAGCAGGCAAAATATTACGTAAAACGCTTCGATATACCGGAAACTACTCAGATAAACAAGAAGTACTTTTTTGGAAGCGAAACAAAAGGTTCGAAATTTGTTAATTTTTCTGTTGATTACCTCCCGGTAATACAGTTGGAAATTAAGCCAAAATCAGGCGATGAATACGAAACTGAAGTTATTCCTCTGGCTGATTTTATAGGTGTAAAAAGTTACCGTGCTAAAGGAAAACGCCTTTCCAATAAAGAAGTAAAAAAACTAAAATTCCTGGATCCCCTGCCTTACGAGGAGGAAGAGGAAGTTGAGGCTCCGGAAGAGTTTGAATATAGGAGTGATGAGCTTGAGAATGATACTGAGATAGAGGCTGAGCAAGAAGAAGCGGCAGAAGAGTTCGGAAGTGTGGATGATGAAAAGGCTGAGGTTGAGGCTGAGGTTGAGGCTGAGCTTAAGGAAGAGGTTGAGGCTAAAGCAGAGGTAGAGTTAAAAACTAAGGTTGAGAAAAAGGAAGAAACTGAGGTTAAGGAAGATGTCGTAAAAGAGCCTGAGCCAAAGGAAAAAAAACCTAGAAAGAAAGCAACCAAAGAAGAATCACCAAAAGAAGTAAAGTCTGATTCAAAATCTAAGGATGATAAAATGAAGAACGATAAGAACTCTTTGGAAGGTCCTCAGATGGAATTGGAGTTTTAGGGGGCGATCTAACAATTTTGTATCCTACCTATCGAATATTTTTATATTGTTTATGCTTTTATCTAATTCAATAAATTTTGTAAATAGTTAATATTCAGTAAACAAAACACACTAAAATTCATTTCAATTGGAGTTTTTAGTTTTGGTGGAGTGAAGGTGTAAAAATATTTATGCTTAGTGGCTGACTTTCAAATATATATTTTATTTATATTCTTTTAATCAACCTAAACAGCCTTTCTACATTTCACAAAAATAAGTTTCAATGGCGGTTCATTATCTAAGTGTTTAATTGGTTCGTCGATTTCACTATAATCAACTAATCCATAGTCTTTGAATTCATGCTCAACAGATTCAGAATCATAGAAAAAGACATTAAGTCCTTTTTGTATCTCATATCTATCCTTACTTAAGATTTTGCCATCACCAAACATACTTGCTTTTTTCGATGCCATTGTGAATATCATATATCCATTGGGCATCAACTGATTATAGCAATTTTGTATAAATTTTATTCTCTCATATTTATTTAATAAATGAATCAGGGCATAACAAAATATTCCATCATATTTCTTGTTGTTAAAAGGCATATCTGTTACAGAACCATGATAAATATTTAATTCAAGTCCTGCTTCTGACTTTGCAAGTTCAATGGCAGTTTTTGATATTTCAATGCCATCAACATTTATCCCATTATCGAGAAAAATCTTTGCGTTTCTGCCGTACCCGATACCAGGAATCAAGATGTTTTTGATCTTTTCCAGAAGAAAGAAGTCTTTTGTCCGGATAGCAGAATCTGAAGGCGCAAAGCCCCAATTTGTTTTTTCTTTTTCAAATATTTTATCCCAAAAATTATTCATTATTAATCTTTTATCAATTTACAGCATATTCTAATTGAAGCACAAAAGTTCGCATAGTTACTTTACCCGTCATTACTTATAATTAGTTGCGTGTGTAGGCTTTTATCTGGCAATGACTTCATTGTGAATTACTTTTTCTTCAAATTCAAGTAAAAATTTCTCGTCTTCTACATAATATTTTGCCTTTTCAAAAACTTCACCTGCAAACTTTTTTATTACTTCTAAATTCTCCCAGAAAGTGATGAGTGTGAAATGGGCAATATCATTCTCCATTCGTCTCAAAAAGGTTAAGTCAACAAAACCTTTTGTGTTTTTATAATCTGGAATTGCTATAGATTTCATTAAATTTGAGTATTCCTCATAATCCTCTGCTTTTGTCCGTCTATGAAAAATTCTTGCTATCATATTTTTCCTATAATTTTCGTTTCCCATATAAAATCCACATAAGTAGAGTTTCTCCTGCCATAACTGATCTAACACCTTAAAATTCATCGTTATTAGAAAATTTGGTTTTGGTTGAGTAAATTTATGAAAAAATAAATATGTTTAAATTTTCATTTAAAAATTGTTTGATGGTATGCATGCCCATTGTAGTTTATTTGTAAATTTAAGGCCAAATTAATTAATGATTAAGGTATTATATGTTGTTTGGAAATAATAAATCCGGGGATAACTTTAAAGTAAAGGAATTCAAGACTTACGCATGGGACAGAACGGTTGGAACGGTAAAAAAATTCAGAAGAGTTTTCGAACGAGCCGAGTTAAATTATCTTAGTGTTGAACTGATTTTGTATAACAAACTCTTTGATGAAAAAGACTGGAATTGTGATATAAAACTAGTAGCAAATCTGTACGTCGGAGAGAATAAAACAGAACAAATTTGCGAGAAGCATGAAACGGTAAAAATATCTAAAGAAGAAAACCTCTTTAAGTACAATTATGGTTGGGGTAGCGACGATCGTGGAAGTTTCTGGAAGGAAGGTACCTACGAATGGGAAGCTTATATTGATGATGAATTAATTTCTACAACAAAGTTTTATGTGGAAGACTATGGAAAGGTTACTACCGATGATAATCCATATATGGTTGCCAGTTCTCTAAAAACTTACGAATCTCCTCTTGGCGATTTGCCTGAAAGCAAAAGGGTTTATCTCAAATCTTTTGATGTAAATAATACCCGATACATTATGGGTGAGTTTAAATTCATTAATAATTTGGAGGAGGAATGGAATTGCGAACTTTTCTTTAATTTTTATGATGATACAGGTATGCTGGTAGGAAGTGGTGATTCTTTAACAAAAGTAACTCCAAATATTGGTCCCTATGAAGCCTATACTATTACCGCAGGATGGGGTGGTGATGAACCCGGAATATGGATACATGATAATTATACTTTGGAAGTGGTTTTTATGGATACTACTGTGGCTGTAATTCCATTTAGCGCTGGAAATGAGGACGTTAAGCGTATAAGTAATTATGAGGCATTATTAAATGATGAGGTCGACAGCCTTTTTAAAAATGATGTTCTTAATAAAATTGAAGATGAACCTAGTGTTCCAAACGATGATAAGAAAGAAGAAACAGCAACAAAAAAAGATGATGATTCTGATGTAGAATTGTATATTGATGACAGGCCGGTTGAAGAAATTCTGGCTGAACTGGATTCGCTTATTGGTCTTGAAAACATAAAAGCAAAGGTTAGAGAATATATCGATTATGTGAGTTTTATTCAACTTAGAGAAGAGTCGGGCATAAAAGAGGACGATCAGGTGGTTTTACATAGTATTCTCACCGGTAATCCGGGAACCGGAAAAACAACTGTAGTAAAACTATTGGGTAAAATATTTAAATCCATGGGCTTATTGTCAAAAGGGCATGTTCATATTGTAGAAGCCAACGACTTGATTTCGGGATTTATCAGGCAAACGGGTAAAGATACTAAAGAGGCAATTAAAAAGGCCAGAGGAGGAATTTTATTCATCGATGAAGCGTATATGCTTTTTAAAGACTCTACTTCAAACGACTTTGGCCCCGAAGCAATTGCAGCATTAATTACAGAAATGAGCGATGGCAAGGGGGATATAGCAATTTTTGCAGCAGGATATCCAAAGGAAATGGAGAATTTTATTAATTC
>JBFFLX010000107.1:0-11762 GCA_041554435.1 Bacteroidales bacterium | reverse complement strand
TGGGATTTTTTCTCAACAAAAATATCATCGATTTTCTGTATATGATTCTGAATATCAAAACCTTTGGCAGTTATTGAGTTCAAAATTACCAGCAAAGCATCGCTCTTTTTGTTTAAACTAACAAAGGTGGAATCCAATAATGAGTTAATACTCATAACTCTGGGAAGCAATCCTGAATTTGAATCTTCAGTTTTTAACTGTGTATTTGTTTTTTTCCAAACAGCAATACTTTTGCTAACTCTTTTTTTGTTAGCGTCTAAAATGGCTATTTCTTTGGTTATTTGAGAATTGAAGTTTTTAATTTTATCAGAAAATATTTTCCAAAATACAAGGCGATTATTTAAATAACGTGTGGTTTGATCAGATAAGTTAAAGGATTCGTCCATTATCAGCAAACTATCAATAATTTTTATTAAGGAATCGTTCCTATTAGAATAGGTAGCAATTTTAGCACTACTTGGAACAATTTCATTAATTCTCTGTATTCTATTAATAAGTTCTCCCGATTCAAAAGGCACCTCGGCAGCTCTAATGGGTAAAACTTCTTTTACAATGGTATCGTTTACAACTTTGGCTTCGTTTTGAGCATAAGAAATGTTGAGAAACAGAAAAAATAGAAATACGGCAGATGTGAAGATATTCTTGTTCATTATTCTTAAACGTAAAAACATTATTTTCAGATAGATTGAATGTCAAAGATATTGATTTAATTGTTACAAGGGTTTTAATAATTTATGCTAATTGAGAAATATAATGATAATTAAAACAATAATTTTTTAACAATTTTATTTTCATCACTAAAGCAACTTATAATAAGTCCATTTTTCATTAACTATTTTATTATCAACTTTTTAATTAACATCCCTATTATAAAATAGAGTATCATTGCATCTGGTATATACCATTTTTTATTTCAATCAGTCATTAAGTTTTATTGCTGTTTTGTAAAACCCTATACACTAGCAAATGATTTCTCATTGGATTACGGATAGTCGGGCCGACATTAATTTGTTATACAAAATTTACAAAGGAGAAATTATGAAAAAAGGCAGTTTAATTATTGACGTTAGTTGCGATGAGGGCATGGGATTTTATTTTGCCAAACCAACAACTTTTAAAAAGCCAATACTAAGATTCGATAATATTTACTATTATGCTGTTGATCATACTCCAAGTTATTTACGGGAAAGTGCATCGAGGTCAATATCAGCTGCTCTGATTGTTTATCTACCTACAATTTTAAAAGGTCATGAAAGTTGGATGCAAAACCCTACTATACTGAAGGCTATTAAAGTAGACGAGGGTGTGATTAAGAAAGAGTCGGTTTTAACTTTTCAGAATCGCGCGCCAAATTATCCGCATAGTTACATTAAAAGGTAATAATGATAAATATATCAATCATTATTTTCAAAGGCAAAGCATTCAAATTCTTCTCCTGCTTTTGTTCCTATTCTGTTTAGTGTACATGGAATTTCTTCGTATGGATCATCTTTTTTCTTGCAAACCAAACACAAATCAGGCATTGGTATCAAGTCGGGATTTATTTCCGTTCCGTCATCATTAAAATAGGGTGTCATCTTTAGTATATTAATTAAAATAGTTCACGATAATTTATTAACCATAATTCTTCCGCCTTAAAGGCGAATAAAAATAATGAAAAATTACATTATTATTTATTTTACAACACTTTCTTCTATTTTATTTACTGATTTAAACAAATACCAAAATGCCAGTATTCCTACAGTGATATTGGCAATAAATCCGGCCCAGAAAACTCCGTTTATACCAAATATTTGAGCCCCTATCCATGCTAGTGGCACGTATATAATTAGCATTCTCACAAGGGAAAATAATGCGGACGGATAGGGTTTATTTATGCCATTAAAACTGGATGTACTAAGCATAACAAGCCCTTGCAAACCATAACTTCCTCCAATTATAAAGAAGTATTTTTTTGTTATTTCTATCACATGAGGATCATCGGTAAACAAAGAGGCAATAAAGTAGCCAAAAATTAAAAGTAAAATATAAATTATTACTCCCCACATTAATGAAAACCTCATCGAAATATTTAGTGCCCGTTTAATTCTGTTGAACTTATTTTTACTGATATTTTGCCCTACAAAGATTATTAGAACAGAGCCCAAAGCCATAATTACCATCAGGGAGAACATTTCAATGCGTGATGCGACACCAAAAGCAGCAACAGCTTCTTTGCCAAAGCCTGATAGTATTTTTGTAATAAAACCTATGGAGATAGGTGTAATAAGCATGCTTAAAGAAGCTGGGATAGCGATATAAAGTACATTTTTCCAGGTTGAAATTATGTCTTTTATGCGACCGAATTTAAGAGTAAGCAGTTTCTTCTTTCTTATCAACACAAATAAAATTGCTATCAGTCCGGTACCTCTGGCAATTACTGTTGCAAGTGCAGCACCTTCTATACCCATTTCGGGAAAGGGCCCAATACCAAATATTAATAGAGGATCGAGGACAATATTTACCACGGCATTAAAAATCATTATCATTCCGGGGGTAAATGTGTCGCCGGTGGCTCTAACAATATTATTACCTATCATGGGGATCACAACAAATGGCACTCCCATATACCAAATAAACATATAGTCGTGGACGAATTCCAATACGTCGCCCTGAGCACCCATTGCTGCAAAAGCAGGACGAATAGTTAGTATACCTAAAACTACAAATACCAAAACTACTATTATACCTAAAAGTATGGCCCTGCTGGCCATTGCTCTAACAGATTGCTTATGGGATTTTATGATATTCCTGGAAATCAACGAACTGGTTCCAATTCCAACTCCCTGCGACAGACTGTTAATGAACATTACAACAGGGAAACTATAACTCATGGCAGCAAGTTGATGTACCCCGAGTTTCCCCACAAAATAAGTATCTGCCAGATTGAAAACTACTATTCCCATTATTCCAAACAGCATCGGCCATGCCAATTGGTATAATTGTTTTCCTATTTTTCCTTCAGTAAGATTTTTGTTTGGTCTGGCCATGTATTTTAGTTCTGGTAATTAGTGTTTAATAGTTTTGAATAAATTGAGAGATCTGCGATTCGCAATTAATCTAATCTTCATTACAGCTATTTTTATTGACTTGTAATTTATTTTTTGCATTTTCCCTCATTCTTTCCAGATATTTAAAAACCTGCTCCCTCTCCTCTATTGTAAAACCATCAAATAAGGTTTCAGTCCATGACGAAAAAACTATTTTCATGGGCATTAATATTTCTCTGGTTTTTGCTGTAATATTTAGTTGGTGGACTCTGGCATCTTCTTTGGATTTACATCTTACAATATACCCGTTTTTCTCTAGTATTGTGATTTGAGAGGTAACAGAGGATTTATCGAGTTTAAGATGTTTTGATATTTCAAGTAGAGAAACCCCCTCATTTTTAGCAATGAAAATAAGAGTTGGAATTTGAGCGTGCCCTATGGAATATTTCTTGAATTCTGAATTGAAATACATATGTGCCATTCGGGATAATTGGTTAATAATCCTTCCGGCAGATTTATTATTTAAACCTTCCAATTTATTCATTTTGCAAAAATAAATATATTAGTTGGAATTCCAACTATTTTTATAGTTTAACAAAAACAGCATAGATCAACATTATTAATAATGGGAGTTAATTAGTTGCTCTCCTTCGACTTAGTCAAACTTAATTTGACTGTTGCTCACAATAATCACTTGCTTCAATGGTGGTAGTTGAATTACTTCCTTTCATCATAACTTTTAAACTACCATTGGTGGTTTTACCTTTAGCTTCGATGGAAATTTCGGTACCTGCGCTCACCTCTATATCAATTTGCCATGGTAATGTTGGATTATCAACCGTATTTTCATTTGAGCCTACTTTATAGGTAAGTAACTCCATAACGCCATCTCCTGTTTGAGTTGCTGAAAACGTGATTGTTATATCTTCAGAAACTGAAGTTTGCTTGCTTAGGCTGCAATTAAGGGGATCTTTTGAATCGTTCTTTTTACAGTTATTAAAGGCTATTGAGATAAAAATTACTATTAAAACTAATGTTATTTGTTTTTTCATGTTTATAAATTGTTTTAAATAAAATTTGAATTTACAAATATATAATAAGCCGAGTTCTATCTAAGATTTAATGCTAATAAAAAAACAAACGCATAATCTCTAATTAGTTTAATACTCAATAACTACCGCCACAGTCAGGAAAACAGCGGCAATTATTGAAAGAATAATAAATAGTGGCAGAACAAACTTAAACCACTTTTCAAAAGGCACTGCTGCTATTCCAAGAATTGCCATTAGAACCCCATTTGTTGGTATTATCATATTTGAGAAACCATCCCCTGAAATAAATGCAAGAACTGCAGTTTGCCTGGTTACACCAAGCAAATCAGAAAGAGGAACCATTAATGGCATAGAAACCATGGCCTGCCCGGAAGCAGATGGAATAAAGAAGTTCATTAATGTCTGGAAAAGATACATTCCTTCAACAGCTATCATTTTAGGCATTTCCTGAAGTACTGAAGCTGCGTTAAATAAGATAGTATCTATAATCAGACTTTCTTGTAAAACCACTTGTATTCCTCTGGCAAAACCTACAATTAATGCGGGCACTATCATTATTTTTAAACCATCGATAAATGCTTTCATGGATTCGTCCCCTGACATCCCACTTATTAAAATTGTTATCAAACCAACAGTAAAAAAACCTCCAGTCATTTCAATCAAACCCCAGCCCATAGTTTGTACTGCATATAAAATAAGTCCGAAAAGAACAACGGAAGTAAATGCTATCCAAAAATGTCTTTTTGTGAATGAAATATCTTGTGGAATAAATTCTTGTTCAAGTATGAATTTATCATCAGGCATAAGGGATCGAGATTTGTCTTTTTTTACCTTTTTTCCATAAAGCATTAAAAAAACAAAGCCTAATACAAAACAAATTACAAACATTATTATCCTTAAGCCTATTCCGCTACCAATTGGTAATTCAGCAATTTGCTGGGCTATTTGCACCGTAAATGGATTAGTAATTGCCGTTGACCAGCCTATACCTTCGGGTATTAATAAAATTGACACACCAAATAATCGGTCGTATCCCATTTCTTTCGATAGCATTAAAAGTATTGGGATAAGTGGAATAAATTCAGCACCCATGCCTAAAAAGGTTGCTGCTAAAGCAAAGGAAGTATATAATATGAAGGTTAATATGGTTGGTGATTTTCGAAACTTTTTTAATAGTTTGTAAACAAACACATTCACCGTTCCGGTATGTTGTATCAAATTAAAAACTGCTCCAATTATAAATATAAAGAAGATTAGGGCTGCCGCCTGATTCATACCCTTTGGAATGGAGGAAAACAATCCCAGCAAACTTGTTGGGCTTGCTTGCCCTTCCACATTGGCACCTAGTATCAAGCCTTCAAACGAAAAATGTTTGGGTATTTCCTTATAACTTCCAGGAACTATTACAGTTTGTTCAATATGATTATAGGTCCTGGTAGAACGCTCATACATTCCTGAAGGAATTATATAGGTTAAGATACTGCAAAACAATATTATACCTGACAGAAAAATAAAAACATGAGGAATACTAAGTTTAGAAAGAAACTTCTTCATATAGTAAAGTATTGATTAGAATTACTATCACTGATTATTGTCAATACAACTTAAAACCTATTGAATAAATTATCATGTAATAAAATTAGCCTCAAGAAATTAAGGTATTGTTAATTAATAACATGCTGTAAAATTAAAAACATATTACAACCATCCAATAAATTATTAGTTAACAGTATGTTAAATAATGCTTACTTAATATGATTCAAAATATGTTTATAATTATTTTTTTATTACTTTTGACATACAAGCAAAAAAGGAGAACAAGGCAAGCAATCTCCTTGGTATATAACAAGCAATATTTAATTAAAAATTATATTATGAAAGCAAAAAACTACATTTTAACATGTCTGGTATCTCTATTTTTCTGGACAAATGCTACTTTTTCTCAGACAGTAAGTCCTGAAAAAGTTAAAACTCCCATTGGTTTCGACAAACTGGAAAACTTAAGTCAGGTACCAATTAAAACTCCTTTATATGTTGATATGAGTTGGAAAGAGAAAGTAATTCCAAATAAAGATGGTTTCTTAGAAGAATTCAAAAAACCATCAGAATTTGACGGTCCTGATCCCGTATTACAAAATGAGGTTTATACTACTCGTTCCTCAGCAACAGTTGGGCAGAATTTTCCCGGGGTAAGTAATTTGAATGGTGTTGCTCCACCCGACACCGATGGTGATGTTGGACTAAACCATTATATGCAGATGGTAAACCTGTCATTTCAAATTTGGGATAAAAACGGAAACTCTCTTTATGGTCCTGCTGCAAGCAGCACTTTGTGGGATGGTTTTATCGGACCATGGACAGGCACAAATGATGGCGACCCAATAGTACTTTATGATGAGTATTCCGACAGATGGATAGCAACACAGTTTTCTTTACCCAACTATCCTAGTGGACCATTTTATGAGTTAATAGCGGTTTCCGAAACCGGAGATCCTACAGGAGCCTGGTATCGCTACGCTTATGAATTTTCTAATATGCCTGATTATCCAAAATTTGGGGTATGGCCCGATGGTTATTATTTCACTATTAATCAGTTTGCCCCACCTAATTTAGCTTGGGCGGGTAGCGCAGTTTGTGTACTCGATCGCACGGCAATGATAAGCGGAGACCCCAATGCCCAGATGTTGTTTTTTAATATAGGAACCTCATACGGAAGTTTGCTCCCGGCTGATGCCGATGGCGCTACTCCACCTGCAGCAAACACGCCTAATTATCTCATGAATATGAGCACAAATTTACTCAGACTTTGGGAGGCAGATATTGATTGGGCAAATACTTTAAATTCAACTGTCAGCCTTGTAAAGTCAATGTCGACTCAATCATTTTCTTATTCAGGAATTACAATAAATCAGCCAGGAACATCTCAAACTCTTGATGCCCTTTCAACACGATTAATGTACAGACTTCAATACCGTAATTTTGGAACTTATGAGGTTATGCTTACTAATCATTCGGTGAATGCCGATGGTAGTGGTCAGGCAGGCGTAAGATGGTATGAGTTAAGAAATTATGGAAGTGGCTGGAACATCTACCAGCAGGGAACTTTCGCTCCTGCCGACGGCAACAACAGATGGATGGGAAGTGTAGCCATGAATGGTAATGGAGATATTGGTATAGGATACTCTGTTTCCGGAAGTTCTACATATCCTTCCATAAGATTTGCGGGTCAAACGGCAGCAAACTCAGGAAGTGGTGTATTAGATGTTGTTGAAACAAGCATTAAAGAGGGCTCCAATTCACAAACCGGAGTTAACAGATGGGGCGATTATTCAATGATGTCAATCGATCCTTCTGACGACCAAACCTTCTGGTATACAACAGAATACTCCAATGGAGGCTGGAGTTGGAGAACTCAAATTGCATCTTTTACATTTGCTCCACCGGTAATTGTTACACCAGTGGCTGACTTTTCCGGCTCGCCAACAGCAATTATGGAAGGACAAACGGTAAGTTTTACTGACCTTTCAACTAATAATCCAACATCCTGGTCATGGTCGTTTCCAGGTGGAACTCCAGCCACAAGTACAGAACAAAATCCAACGGTTACTTACCCTGCATTGGGCTCCTATGATGTTAGCCTCACAGCCACCAATAGCGCCGGCTCGAGTACCGAAACTAAAACTGCATATATAGCAGTTAGTGAATTTGTAATTTCATATTGTGCATCTTCAGGCTCAAATACTTCAAGCGAATGGATACGATCGGTAGCCCTGGGTTCTTTTAATAATAACTCCGGCCCGGATGGTGGTTATGGCGACTATACTTCTACAAGTATTGCCGTTGAAAGTGGTCAATCATATAACTTAGATTTGACACCCGGATTTTCAAACAGATCGAGAAGAGAATTCTGGAGCGTTTGGATTGACTATAATATGGATGGAGATTTCAACGACATTAATGAACAGGTTTTTGTTGCCAACGGAAAAAAGGGAAGTGTAAGTGGTAATATCAACATACCTTCAGCTTTATCGGGAGAAACAAGAATGCGGATTTCAATGAAGTATAATTCAGCGCCTACTGCATGTGAACAATTTGCTTATGGAGAAGTTGAAGATTATACTTTGGTAATGTCGATACCTGTACCACAACCACCTGTGGCTGATTTCGCAGGAAGCCCTACTTCAGTAAGTATTGGAAATAGTGTGCAATTTACCGATCTATCTTTAAATAATCCAACTTCATGGAACTGGATATTTACAGGCGGAACACCGGCGAGTAGTTCAAATCAAAATCCAAGTATTACTTATGATACAGAGGGTATTTATTCGGTAAGTTTAACTGCAACAAATAATGAAGGATCCGACACTAAAACCATTACCGACTATATTACTGTAACAAGTGGTGGGACAGGAACTTATTGTGCTTCTCAGAGTAATAGTAATGCCCTGGATTGGATATCAGAAGTCAATATAGGAACATTTTCAAATACTTCAGGAGCATCCTTGTATTCCGACTTTACTTCACAAATAATAGGCTTAGTTTCGGGATCTTCCTATAATGTAAGTTTAACCCCATTTTTTGTAGGCAAAGATCAAAGAGAATTCTGGAGGATATGGATAGACTATAATGCTGATGGAGATTTTGATGATGCTGGCGAACAAGTATTTACAGCCAATAATAAAAAGTCTGCTGTTAGTGGAACCATTAGTATTCCATCAGGATTATCAGGCCAAAGCCGAATGAGAGTAAGTATGAAAAATGGTGGTGCTCCATCGTCTTGTGAAACTTTTTCTAACGGAGAGGTGGAAGATTATACAGTTGACTTTGGAAATGGTTCGGCAGCACCTTCTAAACTTGCAGATTTTGATATGAATCTATACCCGAATCCAGCGAATAACATATTAAATATCAGATTATCAAAAAATGAGGAGATAGTAAACATTAAGGTTTATAATGCTCTGGGCAAGATAGTCTCTGAATTTAATATTACGGGATTAGAGACAAGAATTGACTTATCAGGTTTTGCAAATGGAATGTATTATATAGGTGCAGATAATGGTACAAATAATACTCTTAAGAAGTTTGTAAAAAATTAAATAATCTCAGAATAAAGAGAAAATGCTTTTAAGAAAAATGCTGTCCAGAAATTCGGGGCAGCATTTTTTATTTTAATCAGATTTTAATTTTCAACTTCTTCATTATTTTCTCCTACATAATGAAGCATTACTCTATTGGTTACACCTCTTTTGGTAATAGGGCTACTTGCGACAATTATCACAGGATCACCCTCTTTGGCCCAATTATTAGAAAGAAGAAGTTTATTCACTGCAGCAATAAATTTACTTCCCGACTCAGGCTGAGTCATATACAGTGGGTTGATACTGTATAGAATTGACATTTGCTGCAATCTCTTTTTATTCTCACCACAAGCAATTATTGGTATTTGGAGTTTTTGTTGGGATAGGAATACGGAACTGCCTCCCGAATGTGTCCAGGTAATAATAAACTTGGCTTTCATATCTTTGGCCATCATAGCAACGCCTCTTGCCATAGCGGCTTTTCTGGGTAGAATTCCTTCATAGGGTATAAAATTACCCTTTGAGCCATATTGTTCAATCTGATACTTTTGAGTTTTTTTTGCAACTCTGGCCATCATCTTTACTGCATGTACAGGATAAGAACCCACTGCAGTTTCACCACTGAGCATAACTGCATCGGCACCGTCCATAATAGCATTGGCAACATCTGAAACTTCTGCTCTTGTGGGAACCGGATTATCGATCATACTTTGCAGCATTTGTGTGGCAACAATTACCGGTTTCATATGATGCCTGCACATATTGATTATCTTTTTCTGTAGTAAAGCTACCTCTGCTAAATCCATTTCAACGCCAAGGTCTCCTCTGGCTACCATAATTCCATCACTCTCCTCAATAATTTCTTCCAGATTATCAATTGCTTGTGGTTTCTCAATCTTACTAATTATGGGTATATAATTATCTTCAAAACTGGTGGAAAAACCCATATCACCGCTGGTTATATCCAGACCTTCCGGACGCGCTTTAGCCTGCTTCATTTTGTCTTTTAAATGCCTTATATCTTCTCCTTTCCTAACAAAACTAAGTGCCAAATAATCCACCGACTTTTTTATTGCATAGTCGAGGCATTCATAATCCTTCTGTGTTAATGATGGCAACGACAATTCGCTGTCAGGCAAATTAATACCTTTTGCCGTAGTTAGTAAATTTCCTTCAACTACCTCACACAATAATTTGGCTTTGCTTCCACTGCCCTGTTTTTCAATACATTTCAGTTGAATATTTCCATCATCCAACAAAACTCGTTCACCCTTTTTTACTTCATCAATAAACTGAGGGTAAGTAGTAGAAAAGGAATCTTCCAAACCCTCACCTCCTCCAATAATATCTTCCTTCAGAAATTTTATCTTTTGCCCATTTTTTAGCGAAACTCCTTGTGCTATAACTTTTCCAACTCTTATTTTTGGTCCGGATAAATCGCCTAATATTCCTACAAATTGCCCGCTTTGTTTTTCAGCTTCTCTGATATTTAATATTAACTTATCGTAATCGCTGAATGAGCCATGTGAAAAGTTGATTCGGAAAACCCTTACACCTGCTTCTATAAGTTCCAGTATTTTTTCAATTGAATCAGTTGCCGGTCCGAGAGTGGCAATTATTTTTGTCATTAAAAAGTTAGTATTCTTCTTCACGATAGATTTTTTTATGTAAAAATAGTATAATCGTAATAACACTACCAGAAATTATTGCAGTTAATCAACATCTTTTTTATATTTCTATTATACTTATACAAATTTTAAAACGTGAAATGTAAATTTACATTTAAAAAAGTTAAATAGTTGTTAATAAATATTTTAGCATGCAACCCTTTTATTACATTAGCCAAAATAACTAATAAATTGTATATGAAAACTATTATTACTATTGCGTTTCTACTGGCAACAATATTTACCGGATATTCTCAGGGAGAAACGAAAACCAGAATGCCCGGACTTTCGGAAGATGCCCCATCATTTTCTGCTAAATCTACTATGGGAGATATTAATTTTCCAGCTGACTATTATGGAAAATGGAAAATTATCTTCAGCCATCCTGCTGCTTTCACACCGGTATGTACAACAGAATTATTAGAACTGGCTTACCTGCAGGATGAATTTGCCAAAATGAATACCGAAATAATTGTATTATCCACTGATGGTTTAAATAGCCACATAGAGTGGACAAAATCGATGGAAGAAATTAATTATTTCGACAGGGGGAAAGTAAAAATTAAATACCCAATAATCGCTGATAATGGCTATGTAGTTTCACGTAAATACGGAATGATACATCCAAACTCCAGTTCAACAAAAGATGTTAGAGCAGTTTTTATGATTGATCCTGAAAACAAAATTCAGTCAGTTTTTGTATACCCAAGTGAAGTTGGCAGAAATATAGATGAGATCTTACGGACCTTAAAAGCACTTCAAAAGGTAGAAAACAAGGATATCCTAACGCCTGCAAACTGGAATCCGGGAGATGATTACCTGGTAATGAGTCCTAAATCAATAAAAGAAGCGGAAAAAATGGAATTAAAAAAGAAAGGGGATATGTATTCATTAGCATGGTACTTATGGTATAAGGAGGATAACTAAAACTTTCTT
>JBFFLX010000106.1:0-11903 GCA_041554435.1 Bacteroidales bacterium | reverse complement strand
TCGCAAAATCAGTTTTCGATTTCAGTTGGTTTAAGGAAGTACAAAATCAACCAGTAATGTTATTGGCTGAGGGAGTATTTATGTATTGCGAGGAAGATGATGTTAAGGCTCTGTTTAGAGAAATTAATAAGCAATTTAACAACTCTGAAATTGTATTTGAAGCCTTTAGTTCAAAATGGCTAAAGGTCTGGAAACGAAGGCTTGTGGACTTTAAACTTCAAATATTATTGAAGTTTGGTAAGCATGCTGCTTTTAAGTTTGGCATAGCCGATAGTAATGAACTTGAAAAGTGGTTAAAAAATTATAAATTCGTTGAAGATTGGTCGTATTTTGATGTAACTAATCAAAATATTATGAATTACTTCAGAAAACTTCAATGGACGGTATATTATAAAATAATATAGAATTATGTATTTGGAAGGTGCAGAAACGAAACGATTGAAAATAAGGGCTTTAACAAAGTCGGATATTGATGATTGGATGAGATTTTTTGAGAATAATCCAAATTTGAAATACCTGGGACTGGATAATAATCCCGATAGTAAATATCAGGCGGAACAATGGATACAAATGCAATTAAGCAGATATGAGGAAAACAGATACGGACATCATGCTTTAATAGATAAGCATAACGGTAGATTTATAGGACAATGTGGCCTTTTGAGCCAGGAAGTTGAAGGAAAAACGGAAATAGAAGTAGGATATCACATACTTCCTGAATTCTGGGGATTAGGTTTTGCAACAGAAGCATCATCAAAATTTATAGATTATGCTTTCGAAAATAAACTTAGCGAATCGATAATTTCCATTATAGATGTGCGTAATAAGGCTTCTCAAAAGGTAGCGGTAAAAAACGGAATGACAATGGAAAAGCAAATAGAAATGTATGGACTTAAAGTTCTAATATACAGAATTATAAATAAATTGCAATCAAATTGAAATGAAAAATATAATAACATTATTGCTGTGCATACTTTTCAGTAATGCTATAATTTCTGAGGATGCAGTAGATAAAAAAATGGCTGAATTATTGGAAGTAAACAATACTCCCGGAATGAATTTCTCTATAATTTATCCCAACGGTGATCAAAAAAATTATTCTGCAGGTTATGCGGATATTGAGAAAAAAGAAAAAATGACTCCGGAGCATTGCATGTTTTCAGGTAGCATTGGTAAAACCTATGTTATAGCAATTCTGGCTCAACTTGCAGATGAAGGTAAAATAGATCTTAATAAAAAATATGTAGAGTATTTCCCGGATGTAGAATGGCTTCAGAAACTGCCAAACATCAATGATTTTACTGTGGTGCAACTGATGCAACATCGCTCAGGTCTTCCTCGCTATGCTTTTAAAAAGGAGGTTTGGGAACTTGCTGGAAATTATCCCGATAAGGTATGGACTTACAAGGACAGATTATCATTTGTTTTTGCTGACTCAGCAGTTCATGAAGCAGGAAAAGGATTTGCATATTCTGATACCGGATATTTGCTTTTAGGAATACTGATTGAAAAACTAGCAGGAGAGTATTATCCCAATGTAGTGAAGCAAAATGTGCTTATACCTCTTGGCTTAAAGGAAACTTATGCTGCCGACAAAAGAACTTATCCCAAGGCCTCAAATACCTACTCGAGAGAAGAATTATTTAATATGCCCGGTGCGGTTTTCGAAGAGGGCGTTTGCCGTTTCAACCCTCAAATGGAAAATGCAGGTGGCGGATATGTCTCCACAACATCTGATCTTGCAAAGTGGGCAAAATATTATTATGAAGGTGCTCCATTTTCTGATTCACTGAGATCAATTATTCAAAGTATCAGCCCTAACGGAGAAAATGTATTCGAAGGATGGCATTGTGGTGCAGGAATATTTATATTGGAAACAAAATACGGTCGTGCATACGGTCATACAGGATTAATGGTTGGTAGCAGGTCAATAATGCTCTATTTCCCCGATTTAAAGGTGTCTGCTGCATTACAAATGAATACCGACAAGCCCGAAGGCGATTTAGGATTGCTGGGAAATCTGGAGGCTCTTATGGATGTGGCACTGGAAAAAGAATAAATAAAAAAAATCTCGCTTATATTATTAATCTGCTTATAACCAATGCTACAAGTATTTTCATGTATTAGGTCTGAGTCTGGTTTTGATAATCTCTTTGGTGGGTTTAATATTCTTTCTCAGGAAATTTAGTTACCGTTTGTACAAATTAATTGAATCAATAACCTCTTTATATTGACCAGAGCAAATTATAAACTTAATTTTCCATGAAAATAAAATATCATGCGAAAAAAAGATAAAATTCGACCCTTCTGTTTATTAAATCTCCCACACATTAATGCTTTAGCTAGAAGTGGCGATAGTTGTCTTCATCATTTCATTTCTCATCTGAAGGCTAAATTCAACCATTGCTAGTAAATCCGTTTCAACAGATTCATGATATTGCAAATCTGAATCTTTAAGTTGAGGGTATTTTTTCTGGATTCTACCTTTGAGTTCAAGCCACTGTTCCAAAGTTAGTACTTCATTCATCTCAATTTATTTTATAGTGATTTAAAAATATGTTTAACTTTTTGTTAACTCACATTTGTTTAATTGGCTATTGAAATTATGTTTTTGTCTTTAGCTTCAATAGCATCTTTAAAATTAATCCCAAACATTACAAAAAGTATTATAAAATTCTGATAAAAATTTACATAATTCACACATTATCTTACTGCAAACTAATGGTTTTTATTGCTTGAACATATATTTGATGAGTTTGTATAGGAAGTTTAGTTCATCTAATTTCTGAATTCGCAATAACGTAAGGAGGATTTAGCATCCAATGCTTCATTTGTATTAAAACAGAGATGGGGTTTTAAACAAGCTATCTTTAATGTATATGTTGCAGAAGAAAATTACTTTTTAAACTTCCTTTTATTTATCAGAAGCATTTACAAATACATAATACTTAGCCTCAAGTTCTTTTTGTTAATCTTCAAGTTGTTAAGTTTTTTTAGCATAATTAGTCTTCCCAGAAATCAGGCTTAACAATAGTACCACCTCTTTGTCGGCAATCGGCGCAAGCCTGGCCGGGTACTGCACGATTCCCATCGTACACAATTACATAAATAGGATACAGAACCGGATCGTTTGCACCAATCTCAGCGTATTGCAGATAATTTCCATCGTTAATGGAACATTCTGAATAATAAAATTGAATGTTGGGGCGATCGACAAAAATTCTGGCTGAATCCATACTGTTCACAGTGAAATAACCCAAAACGGGTTCCTCGTTATCATTAATATTTCTGAGGTTCCCACGTATTTGATAAGGTTGACGGGAATATAGCGAACCCTGATCGGAGTTTTGCTCTTGAAGTGCACTCCAATATACATATGCCTTTTTACTTAAGGTATATTGTTTAACCAGTAAACTATATCTGAGGCTTAATTGCCGTGTTTCGGTACTTACAAAATTCAATGGGAAGTTTTCTAACTTTTTGTTGGAAATATTTTCTGTGTTAAAGGTGTAAATGCTATTAACAGAGCGAGTTGTATAGCAATCATAGAGAGAGTCGATTGGTAAAAACCTGTGCAATTGTCCTGTAAAATACCATTTTATAAAATAGTCGGATTGATAGTGATAAGTAGATACTAATTTCCACATATAATAATTAGTATCTACAGCGGGATTTTCAGTATTAACATAAAATTGATATCCCTGTAATTCATGATCAACATCATTACTGCCTTTGGATTCAATTTTAGCATCTATCCTATCAATTAGTACCGGGGTTTTTATATAGTCGAAATCCGATTCGTATGATTTACCATTGGGGGTTTGTATTTTCAATTTGTATTTTTCACCAATCTCTCCATGCATACCATTTTGGGGTGTTTTGTAGATGCCAGCCTCAGTTTCAATTAGAAATTCCTGATTTCCATTTCCGTCTTCAATTATCAATGAGCAATCTGTGTAGGTTTGGGGTTTATTTTCATTTATAGGAGATGAAATGCTCAATTTTACTGTATATGGCGGTGCTTCATTGGAAATGCCCCCCTCTACTACTAACAGATTTTCATATTTACTTACTTCAGGCCAGTATTCATCAATACATGAATTTAGCCAAATCAATGATGCTGTAAAAATCAATAATATGTACTTTCTGCTTATCATAGTTAACAAAGCATCTTTATCATATCAACTCACTTCTATTTATTATGTTTATAAAAAAACGAATTCAGAATTTCAGATAATTTTTCTGGTTCTTCGATGGCAGGACAATGGCCTGTTTGTGGAATTATATGCAGTTCTTTTTGATTATCCGTCAATCCGCTTAAAGCATTATATATCAAATCGGCATGCCCTTGTCCAACAACAAAATCAAGTTCCCCCTGAATAACAACAGTAGGTGTTTTGATATTTGCTAAATCATCTTCAATATTTATATTATTATATGAGGGGGTGTTACGAAATGCCATATTTACTATTTCTGCCTTTTCACCAACTTCCATGTATTCTGCTTCTGTGTATTTCATTAACTGCATAAGAGCGGTATCCTCAAGCACATCTTTAAATGAAATTATCTTTGAGGTATCTGCAAAATAAGCATTAAAGCCAAGTTTAGGTGGAACCTGATGTTTCATCCAGTTTACATCGGTATGGAAATGTTCAAAATTACTTTCCTTAATGCGTTTCAACTCGCTGATAATAAATTCCATTTCTCTTTTTGTTGAATCAGAAACATCTGTTTGTAATATTTCATTTGCTTTTTTTATCTCATAGTCGATAAGAGAATGGTTTTGATAGTTGCTGTTTGCTTTACCATCGATACAAGCATAGGAGTTTACCTTTTCAGGATGCGATAAGATGTACAAAAAGCCATACATCCCTCCCCATGAGCTTCCCATAAGGTTTAGCTGCTTTTTATTATACCTGTGGAGCAGACTGTCGACAACAATATCCAAATCCTGTATGTATTGTTTAACGTTAAGGCGTGCCGTATCGGAACAGGCAGGTGATTTTCCGCATCCACGCTGATCAAGATAGGCAATTAGGAAATTATCCTCCAGTCCTTCTCCCATCAATTTAATATCTATTCCGGAATATCCTCCGGGACCTCCATGTAAATTGATAATCAATGGCTTTGCTTCGTTTCCTCTTACTCTGACATATAATTGTGATTCAGGAACATCTATAATTAACTCTTGATCAATAGTTTTTGCAGAAGGTTGTTCATTGCATGATAAGGTTATAAATGCGAATCCCAATATACAAATTATTGACAGAGTTTTTAAGTTAATTGTTACATTCATTTATCTTTTCTTAAATGGTTTCTAAATTTATAAATACTTATTGATTAGTGAATCCAATTCTTCAACATTTATTGGTTTTGATATATAATCGTTACAGCCCATCATTAAGGCTTCTTCTCTGTCGCCTGCCAATGCAAAGGCAGTTTGAGCTATTATTATTACCTCTTTATTAAATTTACGTATTTGCTTTGTAGCTTCATATCCGCTAATGCCGGGCATTTGCACGTCCATAAGAATTAAATCGATATCGGTATTGTTTCTGCACCTATCAACTGCTTCTACTCCTGAATTTACTTTTATTATTTCTTTAGCGTACTTTTCAACAAAAATTGAGATTAAGTCTTGTGATATTTCATCATCTTCCACAATTAATATTTTAAGTTTTTCAGTTACACTATCCTCAACAGATAAATTATTATCATTTATTTTAGTGTTTTTCGCTTCTGATCCGGATCTGTTTTCAATAGTAAAATAGAAAGTAGATCCTTTACCAACTTCACTTTCAAGCCAAATATTTCCACCCAGCATTTCAGCATAAGCTTTGGAAATTGCTAAGCCCAGTCCAGAGCCCTGCATGGCATTTTTATCCTCTATATCGGCTTGTATAAAACGGTCGAATATTGCAGATTGTCTGTTCTTTGGAATTCCAATTCCGCTATCTTTTACATAAATTTCCAGTTCAGCAAATTGCTTCTTTTCTTTTGCTCTAAAACCAAATTCAATAAATCCCTCTTTGGTATACTTAACAGCATTTTTCAATAAATTGGTTACAATAGAGTTAAACTTATCGAAATCGGTTTCTATTATTATATCCTTTTGCGAGAAGTCATTTTTATATATTAACTCAATACCTTTTTTTGTCGCTTCCGGCTTAAAAAACGAATAAAAATAATTTAGTTGCTCATTAACGTTAACCTTTGTAAATGTGGTTTCTACAATACCAGATTCGATTTTCGAAATATTAATAATATCGTTGACCGTATTTAACATACGATCGCCGCTTTTCTGAATAATATCAATATATTTTTCCTTTTGTTTACCAGTAAGATTAGGTTCCGTTAATAAATTTGTAAATCCTAGTATGCCATTCATAGGTGTTCTAATTTCATGGCTCATATTAGCAAGAAATGCAGATTTAAGTCGATCGGATTCTTCTGCCTTGTCTTTTGAAGCAATTAATTCCTTTTCGTATTTTTTCAGTGAAGTAATATCTGTTATCAGAATTGCAAAAAATTCTGCTTTAGTACGAAAGGCATTTATGAGATAATATTTATCCAATTTTTTATCGTAGAACTCAAATTGCTCATTCTTATCTGTTTTTACGATATTATTAAAAAAGGATATCCATTTCGTATTTAAATTTGGAAATATTTTGTAAACATCTTGTCCTAAATGTTGTGTGATATCTCGTTGGGTAATTTTTTCATAAGCCGGGCTTACTTTTACAAACTCAAACCCAATTGGTTTATCATTTTTGTTGTAAATCATTTTATGCAAGGCAAATCCCTGATTCATATTTTCGAAAAGAAGTCTGAAATCCTGTTCATTTTTTTCGGCCGCTTCCTTTGCTTTCTTAATATCCTCAATATACTTCAGTTGTTGCGAAACATTGCGCATAATACCCAGATTACCTATCCACTCCCCGTCTGTGTTTTTTAATTTCGTCCCAAATGTTTCTCCCGGGAAAACTTTGTTCTGTTTATCACGATAATAAGTTGTATATAAATTTTTACCTTCTTTAGCATTTTTTCCATAAAACTTTTCTCCGGTTTCAATAAATTTATTTTCATCGGCATAAAATACTTCCGTGTATTTACCTATTAATTCTTCAGGCTTATATCCAAAGGTTTTTTCTACACCATTATTAGCAAGCACAATCTTTCTGGATGTATCAGTTAATACAACTGCATCATCGATGGAATTAAACATGGTTTCAAATAGCAGTTTCTGTTCTATAAGCAACTTTTCTGAATTCTTATAATCAGTAATGTTTTGAATAATTCCGTAAAGCTCATAAGTTTCTCCTTTGCTGTTTTTTCTTGAGAAACCTTTCGACCTTACCCACACTATTTTATTATTGTTATTTACCAGCCTGAGTTGAAGATCGTAAGGAACATCGTTATTTACTAGTTTTTGTACAGAACTATCAAATAAATCCCAATCATAAGGGTGAATATATTTTTTATGCTCGTTATAAGCCGGTTCTCCATTTTCTCTGGGAATATCATACATTTTAAAAACTTCGTCGGTCCATTTCGGTTTCTGCGATTCAATATCATAAGTCCAATAGCCTAACTCGGCAATACTCTGTGCCAGTGATAGTTGAGAATTTAATGAAAGCAGGTTTTTCTCATCCTGTGTTAATTTAAGATTGGCGTTCCTTAACTCATCTTCAGCCAATTTCCGTTTTGTTATATCCTGCAGAGTGCCAATAAGTTCCACTGCTTTTCCATTAAGCAGGTTCACCTTTCCAATTGTACGTACCCATAATTTTTCACCTTTAGCAGAAATAAAAGGAGCCTCAATATCATAGGATTTGTGATTTTCAATGGCTTCTTTGAGCGCCTTTTCAACCATAGGTCTCGCTTCCGGTGCATAAAATTTTATACCTTCTTCAACCGATGGAGGTATTTTTTCGCTAAGTCCATAAATTCGATATGTTTCATCGGTAAAATATGGTTGCATGGTTTTGAGGTCCAAACTCCAGCCTCCCACTTTTGCCATTTGTCCTGTTTCATTAAGTAGTTGGCTTTGTTTATGGAGTTTATCTTCAACTTTATTCAGTTTTATTGTTTTATCTACCGACAGGCAAATTTGGTTTAGTTTATCAGGCAATAAGTCAATAAAATTTGTCTCTTTAATAATATAATCCAGCGCACCCAGTTTCATCATGTCGACAGCAATTTTTTCATCTCCAAAACCGGTCATGCTAATAAAGTTTGGTGTTTTATCAAACTTCTCTACAACTTTTTGAATCAGTTGCTTTCCGGTCATATCCGGAAGTTTATAATCAACTAAAAGAATTTCATTGTCATCACATTTAATCCTGGAGAGAGCTTCATTTCCATTTTCTGCCGAATCAACCTTATAACCATTGCGTTTAAGGGCTTTTTGTATTAATAGATTTAATCCTTCATCATCATCAATAACGATAATTCTAAATGAACTTTGAACAGTATTTTCTTTCGTCGGTTGTGCCATTTTTATTCAATAAAGGAAAATTATTTGAATTCTAATTAATTATCATATTGTACAGATTAAAATATTTTGAAATCACTCTTTTAATTGGGGTAATTCAACTATTAAAAGGAACAGTCCAAGTTTTCGTATGGCATCCACAAACTTATCATAATCAATAGGTTTTGCAATATAATTGCTACAGCCCAAATCATGACATTTATTAATTTCACGAGGATCATCAGTAGTGGTAATCATTATCACTGGCATTTTTTTCAATACTGGATCTTGCTTCACCTGACGTAATACTTCTATACCATCAATTTTTGGCATATTAATGTCGAGCAATAATAGTGAAGGGATACTATCCTTATATTCACTATTTTTTTTGGCCTTGTATAGGTAATTTAATGTTTCCTGTCCGTCAGTAAAATGAATAATTTCATTTAGCAAGCCTGAACGTTTAAGGTTTCTTTTAATTAAGGTCGCATGCCCTTCATCGTCCTCTGCAAGAATAATGGTCAACTCTTTTTTCATGATAAAAACCTATTTTTTTATATTTTGTCTACAACTTAATTCCCGTCTTTTCCATCGATTGGTAAACTAATTATGAATTTCGTTCCGGCACCAGGTTCTGATTCCACTTCAATTTTCCCCTTGTGCTTTTCAACTATTTGTTTTACAATATTCATTCCTAGGCCAATTCCCGGTTTTTTTGGATCGAGTTTATGAAATAATTCAAATACTTTATCCTGATGATCAGGATGAATCCCTATGCCATTATCCTGAACTTTATATTTGATGTAATTATTTATTTTTTCTCCACTAATATTAATTATTCCGGGTCTATCTGAATCAAAAAATTTCAGAGCATTTCCAAGGAGGTTTGAAAAAAGTTGATTTAACTGGAATTCATCGCCAATACATTGTGGTAAATCTGATATATGAACTTCTACTTTATTTTTAATTATTTCATATTCAAAATTATCAATAACCGATGTCATCAACTCGTTCATGTCAACATCCTTAAAAACAACTTTTTGACGGCCTAAGCGGGATAATGACAATAAGCCCTTTAACAATGCATCCATTTTATTAGAACTTGAAGTAATAAAATGCATGGATTCGGGTATTTCTTCTTCAATCAATTCACTAATTCTCTTTTTGTAAGTATTGGGGATTTCGATTTCTTCCAGAAGATTATTAAGTTCTTCCAGCGATGCTCCCAACTCTTTGTTAAATCCCTGGATATTAACTAATGGAGATCGAAGGTCGTGAGTAGTAATATACAGAACTTGCTGCAATTCATTTTTTCGGTTCTCCAATTCGATATTTAGTTGATTCAACTTTTTTAATGTCTGTTGGCGTAATGTAATATCTTCAATGGATATAAATATAAGTCTGTGTTTATTTTCTCCCCGTATTACTTCACGGGCATTGAGAAGCATTGTTTTGTAACCAATTTTTTCAAAATTATGATTAACCTCGAAGTCTTTAATTTCTGATTTTCCGGGAAGAATATCTTTGAGTAATTTTTTTAATGACGGAATATTCCATTGATTATTCCCCAATTTATAGAATAATTTTCCGATAGTTTCTTCTTGGGTAACTTTATATGTATCGCAAAAAGAATGGCTCACAGTTAACACATGTAATTTTTTATCCAGAATTACAAATGGAGTGCGTATGGTAGCAATTATATTTTCGGCATATTCATGTACTTGCTGTGCATATTCTTCTTTAGCAATTAATTCCTCTTCATTTGCCTTCAACTGTTCGTTTAAAGCCCTCAATTGCTGTTCACTGGCAAGTAGTTGCTGATTACTTGCATCAAGTTGCTGATTTAATGCATTTAACTCCTCCTCAGTGTTTTTCAAGTTGATTTCGTTTTCTTCAAACTTGGCAATTTTTGAGCGGAGATTTGATATTTCTTTAAGTAATTGTTCACTCATATTAATCAAATTTCATCTTACTATTAGAAAATATTAAGTAATTCTGTAGTAGTTTATCCTCCGAAAAATTTCTTGAATTAAAAACAATAATTAAACATTAATTGCAGCGGTATTATTAATTTAAATTTAATTACAATATTATTGTTTTTTTATAAATTCAATACTAAGGTTCAAATATAATAAAATTACTGATTTTCAACCATAAATTATGAAATTAGTTATTGTTCTAAACAAGAAGTACAGGTAATAACTTATGGTTTAAAATTAATGCAATTATCAAATATTTATTTTAAGAACACAGCATTTACAAAATGTAATTTACTGATATTAAAGGTTTTTAGTAATAAACAGGGCTTTGTAGATTCTTATGTTATATTTGTGTTTCTTTAGTTGGCTCAATAATTGTTTCACAACTTTAGTGTAAATTATTATTAATAAGATAGTTAATTAATAATTTAAATTTAATGAAAAAAATTTCAATAATATTAATTGCCTTATTTCTTTTGCTGGCAGCAGATTTATCTGCGCAAAGGAAAATAAATCTGCAGGGAATTGAAATTGGAAGTAAGGCACCTGAAATTGAGTTGCCAACTGTTGATGGTGAGTTATTTACACTTTCGCAATTAAAAGGCAAAGTAGTGCTCATAAGTTTTTGGGCTTCATGGTGTAAACCTTGCCGTAAAAAGTCGCCTGAACTAATTGAAGTATTTGATAAATTTAATCAGGCTGAATTTGATAGCGGTGAAACCGGGTTTGAGATTGTTTATGTGTCGCTGGACAGAGATGAGGCTACATGGAAAAATAGTATTGAAAAAGATAGTATAGGCAGTTTTATAAATGTTGGCGATATGAAAGGCTGGAAATGCGCTGCTGCGAGAACTTATTATATTAAATCCATTCCTTCCAGCGTGTTAATTGATGGTAATGGCAATATCATAGCACTTAATTTAGACCCACAACAATTAAAAAAGAAACTAAGGCAACTGAAGCGTGGTGGGTGGCTTTGGTTTTAGATATTTATCCTTGATTTTCTTAACCGCAAAGGACGCTAAGTTAGTTTTCATTATTTCTTTGCATGCTCTGCGGTTAAATAATATTGTTTTATATCTTAACCGCAAAGGACGCAGAGGAGGCGCTAAGGACGCTAAGGCTGACGAGTTTTTCTATGCAGTAAAACCACGAAGGAACACTAAGGATAGCACTAAGGCGCACGAAGGGTTTGTTATTTCTCTGCGAACTGCGTTAAAAACATTAACTTCCTTACATAAAAGCAGAAAACACACTAAGTTAGTTTTCATTATTTCTTTGCGCGCTCTGCGATTTGCTTTGCGTACTCTGCGGTTAAATAATCTTGTTTCATAACTTAACCGCAAAGGACACAGAGGAGGCGCTAAGGACGCTAAGGCTGACGAGTTTTTCTATGCAGTAAAACCACGAAGGAACACTAAGGATAGCACTAAGGCGCACGAAGGGTTTGT
>JBFFLX010000105.1:0-11960 GCA_041554435.1 Bacteroidales bacterium | reverse complement strand
TTGAAGTCTGCACTGTGATTGTGCCTGTGCCAGAGAACTCAGCAACTTTGTTTCCCATTATTGAATACAAAACTCCATGTGTTTCCGCATTATCAGGCAGAACAACTTGTAAGTAAGTGCTTTTGTAGCTTAACATACCGTACAGTCAAATGTAGCACTTTCACGAGGATGTTTCCATACTTTCCCGGAGGCGTGTAAAAGTGGAACGGGATTACAGTAATAAGATGACTATGGGAGAGGTTGCTGCATTGTATAAAAAATAGTTTGTTACCAAAGGAGCGGATTTAAATAATAGACAAACGACATGAGTTATGCCCAATCGCCTCTTTTTCAGTATATTGATAGTCCTCCAAACAAGATAGCTACTTGTATTTTTCTTGCTGATGTCGTAATTTGAATACTTGTCTAATTACTAGTTGCATGCGTGAAAAGTAACGTATTGTAAAAGATGAAATACTTGTCATTTCAATAAATTTGAGTTATTAGCTTCTTGTTTTTAGCCTGAGAGATAATTGCCGTTGCAAAATATATAGCAGAAATCCATAAGACTGCAGCAAAAACAGGCAGGAGAAATTCAGGATTTGAATTACCAGTCATTTCTTTCACCCATTCATATGAGGCATTGGCAGTGCCATGAAACAATATCATGATTAAAAGGCTACCTTTTGTTTCATTGAAAACATAAATTTGAACAAATATTACTGGAACGGTTATCAGCAACCTTAAACCCATATCAGGAAAATAAACCTGACTGAATCCTATGAAATCATTTTGCATAATCATAACAATACAATCGCTCCTTAAATGCCAGATACTATTGACAAAGGATAAAATCATAGATGCCAAGATGATTTTATATTTTAATTGTAATTTAGGAAGAAGATAACCTCTCCATCCAATTTCTTCACCAAGTCCGGTTAGAAGTGAAAGAAATACAATGTTTAATAAAAAGTTACAATAACTCCCAAGTATAAGATTTGTTTGAATATTTATATTTCCATATCCTGAAATGACACAAAATACTAACACCAGATGAAACAGGAACAATTCAAAAAACAATGCAAATACAAACCATTTATAGTGAACTTTTAATCCTGCAATATTCTTAAATATATTAACAACACCCTTTTTACCCTTTTCACTAAATATTAATATAAGGGCTGCCAGGCTAGGTCCGAACTTAGCAACCAGTTGAAGCAATCCTTTTGGAAAATTTCCTGTAACATAGCCAATATCAATGGATACTAAATAAAAGTTTGCTGACCATGTGATTAAACATGCAAGAACACTGTATAGGATGATAGAAGTTTTACACATTATTTTTTTCGATAAAGGCACAATCCAAATTCTACAATAGCATATTATATAAATCTTTGATAATTTCAGTTGTCAGATAATATCCCGTTAATATTTATAAAATCTCATTTTTTATCTATCTTCTAGTATTGAGGATTTTATTAAGAATGCGTCATAAAGGTAAATTGTATGAGTAGTGGCAGATTGCGTGGCACTTTCCTGTCAAATCGTGATGAAGTTTGAGTGGGTTACAAACCTTGATATTTAGCACTTTCCCTGCCATTACTTATACAAAATGTTAATCCGAGTTTATGTTGAACATTAATTTTCTTTCATTGCTGGTAGTATGTTATCCTTAATAATTGCCCAATACATTTTTGTGGGGTCTTTACCGTATATTCCAGCAGTAAATACAATAACCATATCTAGTGATGGGAAAACTGCCAGGAACTGTCCGCCACTTCCTGGAATAAAAATGGCATTTTCAGCTTTACCTCTAAAACTATATTTCATATTGTTCCAGTAGTATCCATATCCTCGTAGCAATGACAAACTTATTCTTGATTTTGTCGATTCAGATATCCAGTTTTCAGAAATTATTCGCTTCCCCTGCCAATTCCCATTATTAAGCATTAAAATACCCACTTTAAGCAAATCTCGAGAACATAGTTTGAGTCCTCCATCGGTTTCCAGTGAGCCATCAGGATATCGTGACCATTGATATTCAGTTATTCCAAGTGGATTAAACAGATACAATTCAGTATATTTATCAACTTCCATATTGCTTGCGTTTCGCAAAACAATGCCCATAACCGTTGGCTCTCCATTTGTATAATTAAATTTTATCCCTGGCTTTGTATTTATTGAACGCTCCAAAACATATTTAATGACATCCTCACATTTATACATATTTGCTGCATCATTTCTTTTATCATTCCATGAATAATTAAACTGATTCCAGTCCAATCCAGATGTCATAGTAAGGAGATGTTCAATTTGAATTTGTTTTTTATCGTCAGAGAAAGAATCAGAATATTGAGATAAATAATTAAAAATTGGTTCGTTTACATTCGGGACATTTCCCTGTTCAATGGCGATTCCTGTTACCAATGAAAGAATCCCTTTTGTTACGGACGATAGTTGATGTGTTTTCTTTCTAAAGGTTTCATTAACAAATGAGCTGGAGATTTTTCCTTCAAGTGCAAAATATTCTTCAAGAACGAGTTTTCCTTTTCGATATATCAAAATACTGTGTACGTCGCCAAAGTTACCGGTTTTAATGGTTTTAATAAAATCAGTCATTTTAATGGCATCAATTTCAACCTCATCTACAGATGCACAGGACAAACTGTCTTTAATACTTGAAGGAATTGAATAGGTATAATCATTCTTTGTATTGGAGATGAATTTATTTATGAAATCATCATAATTTTTATCTCTATAAAACATCCATTGGGATTGTTCTCCTTTCCAATTCTTAGTCAGATACATCGTATCCAGGTTTTCACTCAGCTTTCCCTGATGTGCAAGCCATGATATAGTATAATTTTGACAACTAATTTCAATATCATATTCCCAAACTCTTGAACGTGGACCAAGTTCATAGGTCATGCTTATTGCCAGTGTGCTGTCAGGTTTTAATTTTAAAAATCGAAGTTCAATGTCTTCCGTTAAACTGTTATTTTTTAATAAACCTCCTACCCAGCACCCTTCCAGTTTCTGGTTTAATTGAAAGTTGTTTACTTTCTTTTCGCTACACGCTAATGTTGAAATAGAAATGACGATAATGAAGTATATGACCTTTTTTACTTTCATTAATTATTCAAGCTTTGTTTTTAAATTCGGCATAACGGTTTGGCTAAGTGCTGTAAGGGATTTCGAAGCACTTCACTTTCAAGTTTCACTGAGCCAATTCGTTTATTCATATTTTTGTTTTTATAGCCAAATCGTCAAAAACGAATTGGCGTTGTTGATGCAGAGAACTGTGGTTGAATTAATCACAGAACTCCGTATGGCATTTAGCTTTTGTTATTATGCACAGATTTTTTTATCATTCTACTTTTAATAGATTAATACTTTTTTTAAAAGAGTTACTTATCATTGTCAAAAAATAAATGCCATTTTCCCATTTACTGGTATTTATAGATAAAAAATGATTTCCTGCTTGAACATTGATTTCTTTGTAATAGACTGTTTTACCCATTAGATTATTAATTATAAAAACTACTGATTCTTTATTAGGAACGCAATAATTAATTAAAGTATTTTGTGTAAATGGATTGGGAATATTTTCATTTAATAAATAAGAATTTTCTTTTATGTTTTCATTAATAGTTGCCTCACTTTTTAGCGTCAAACTTAGGTCACCAATAAAAATATTTGATGCATTATGCATTTCAAATGATTTTGACCAGGGAGATATTAAAGGGGTATTATTATGATAAAGGATGGCTTCACCTAAACTTTTACCTTCGAGCATTGCTGTGGCAATATTTCTACCAAAGAATCCCTTTTCATTTACTCCTAAACCTCCAACGTTACTTGTTCCCCCTTTTGTGATTAAAGCATTACTTGTACTACTATAAGTAATTTCACTTGCAATGTTTTCATCATAATCAAGATTGCCGGTATTACAGCCACCAAGCCACACAAAAACAGGTTTAATAGTCATATTCCTAATTTCAGGAATAGATAATTCTCCATTGGTGTAATAGGACCCATGGGCGGTCAATGCTGCAAAAGTATATCTGTTTGATCCAAGTTCTTCTTCATATGCAAAACCAATATCCGGTTTGCCAATACTGTTATAAATATATAAACCAACATTACCCCATTCTGTAAATGGATTCCATGAGTATTGACCAGATTTCATTGAATTAATTAAATAGTTATATTCGTCTTCGTTGGCAGCACTATAATGCTCATTTACTTCTATGAAACCATTTTGAATTTCAATATTTCCAATACGATACTCATGGTTTTTGTTTAAATATTGTTTTATTGTCGAAATCGTTTTATGGATACTTTTATAATAGGGTAGGATACTTACCCAAATTTCAGAAATAGTATCGCCGTCATGTTCAGAGTATGATTCCGGATATTCTGGATTATTTTTATAAAAATTCACGTTTAAATCAGAAAAAAATTGAGTTGATAAACCATTATGATTAGTTGGAGGAATGTCAGGATTTCCATATACCACCCTGTAATATTGCCTTGCCAATGGAATTTGCCCCATTAAAATTGCCCCAATCAATTTTGGTGAAATTGAATTATAAATATTTTGAAGATATCCTCTTACCTCCTCAGGAGTTTGGTAGCTCGAATTTTTAAGAATAACATTGTAGTTTTCTTTTTCTAAATCAGACTTAAAAATATTTAGTTCATTATTAATTCCATTATAAATGTCGAAATTAACAAGGATTACAATACTTTTTTCGTTGGTTTGTGAATTGCCATTAACAATCACATAAAACATTAATATTATAAGAACAATTTTTCTGGAAACTCTTTGAGTAATATAGTTCATATTTGTTATTTTAATTTGTATGTATATGCACCTTCGCCAAGTTCAGCGAGGTATTTGGCATCTTCCGGTATGTGTCTGTTTTCGGTATCCACCGTATGCGAATTTGCCATTCAAGGTACGAAAACTGACAATTATTTTCTATTATAAATTAGACAATGTTCATAAATACCCTTGATATTATGATCAAGAGATACTATCTTCAACGACATAAAACCCGGTGAAACGCTGAGGATTCCGAGAAGTTGAATTGCCACCCCAAATAATAAAAAACACTATACGTAAACAACTGTTTTAGCCCTGTAAATTAACGAAAATCGAGGATATTGAATTTGAAATCACTAATTAACAATTAAAAAATAGGATGCACAACGATGACAACAGAGAAAATAAAAGTTAACATAGATTTTTTTCAAAGTCAGCTTCAACTCTTCGTCACTGCGACAGTAGAAAAAATAAAGCACAACGAGCCTCTTATAGGTATCCAAGAGGAATATGTATCGAATATCCAACTTATCCAGTTACTTGCAGAGCAATGTCTTATTGAATTGCAAGATGACGATCCCTGGTATCTCGTCTTTGTTATTATTAAGAAGGAGGCTGATAATCTCTATCGTACATTTTTAAATCAATTTCCTGTGTATGACCACGTTCATGTTTTGGAATCGCTCGCAAGTATCTACAATGCTTGTGTTGGAGTTGAATTAAAAATGTTCGATTTCTTCCGGGGTGGATATGCAACAATAACCTGAACGATTAGTTAGGAGTCATACTTATATTCTTTATTTATTTTTAAACAAAGACACAACCGATTATTTCAGAAAAACAGCAGCAGAAATTTTTGAAATTTGGGATTCTTCGGTGATTTAATCCTCATATATTATTTGAAGCGAAGAGGGAGCACGTATGGACTCCGTTTAAAAATCTCATTAATGAATCACATGTACATAATCGGTATGTGCTTCACCAAGTCCTTTAATCAACATTGAACCAAACTTATCCCATATATCCTCACTCCCAAAATCACCTACAAATTCGCCAGAAGGCGGATAAATCCTGTTTCTATCCTCAAGGCTCTCGAATGTTAAA
The DNA here is from genome assembly GCA_041554435.1 of Bacteroidales bacterium. GTDB lineage: Bacteria > Bacteroidota > Bacteroidia > Bacteroidales > F082 > BM524. The sequence continues at coordinate 6,049 of JBFFLX010000105.1, read as the reverse complement.
ATTATTGCATATTTACCGGTTCTTAACCCACGATCACCTTTGACTAAAGTCAAATTTTGTCCCTTCATATTATTATAAATGGGAGCGATTTCTTTCATTACAAATGTCTCAAATTCTTTTGAATCAACATCTGGTTTAATTTCTAATTCATGTATTGAATATACTTCAAAAGTTGATTCCTCAAATTTTTCAATTTTCGATTTATTGTTTGGAGTATATGCACTCAGCAACAATAATGCTAATGCAAAAGCAATTCCGTTTAAAGTTTTCATGTCTTAATTTTATTGATGATTGATACAATTTACAATTTTCATGATGCTAAAACAAGTATGTGAGTCCATTATTAAATAATATCCTACACAACCAATAAAAACACACCACCCCTGCAACCCGACATTTAGAATGTGATTTAGAATCCCAAATTTTGGGGATATATTCAAGATTTATATTTTGGTGTTCAATTGAAGGTTGTGTCTTGATTATTTTTAAACGGGATGGATTATTTAAAGAATTTGCGATGATGGGTTGAAGATTATACGTTCAACTTGGGAACTTTTTGAACCTTTATTAATTATCAAATCCTTTTATAATAACCTAAGTCTATGAACTTCGTATATGGCTGAAAATGGAATAATACCATTAACCTTTCTTGCAATAAACATAGCTGAAATTCACTTGGTCTTCATACATAATAAACAGTCATGTAAGGAATTGCAAGAGTAAATTATAACAAAGTAGATGATCTATATGAAAGAATTAAATAACAAGAACATTATTAAGCGATTTATGGAGGAAATCGAAAATACCGGAGATGTTTCAAACATTGAAGAATTTATTGCAGAAGACTATGTTGAAGTGTATGAAGGTGAAGGCTATCAAATCGGGATAAAAGGTGCTGTAGATCATGTGCTTGGAGTACGAAGGGTATTTCCAGATTTAAAACTTACTATTGAGAATCAAATATCAGAAAGAGAATGGGTTGTTACCATTTACTCAGTTACAGGAACATTCAAAGAGGAATGGTTGGGTATTCAGCCGACTGGAAAGCCTATTAAATTTACAGGAGTAAATGTTGATCGACTTATAAATGGTAAAATTGTTGAACATGGTGGAGCATTAAATCTTTTAGAACCATTACTTAAAGCAGGAGCAATCAAAAAAAAATAAAACAATGCCCATAATTAATTGCATTAAACAGACAAATGTTGGTTCACCTGTGTACTTTGTTGAACTAACGGTTTCACCTTTGGAACTATTTGAACTAAAAGGTCAACCAATCTGAAATTGACAGCATAGCCTAATTCACCGTCCAAACAATTGTAGCACTTCAATTTTAACAGACCAATACATACTGAAAAACATAAAAGCAGAAAAAGATTGTTTAGTGCGGATTATGCATAATTAATGTTGTTAGGCTCAAGGCGTAACCTCTAATGACAAAACTATGACCGTATTTTTACAATATTTACCTAACTCCCTAAAACTTTTCTCCGAACACCTCGTATGATATTTATTGATAGGCACTTATGCTCAATGCAGTTTGGTTTGTAGGATTATAGACCAATAGCATTTCTCTTTGAATAAAAGATAATGCACCAATTCTTCAAAAACAGATTCTTTGCAATCTGACTCTCTTCCAAAAAACAATTCACTCTAATATTTAATACACAAATTTCAAAAGCCATGCGTAAAAGACATATTTATTTTAATGCAATTCTTATTGCATTTTTTATCATCCTCATTAGCGGATGTAATGAGTTTGAAAATGAAATACCCCTTAGCGATATGAATGAAGTAGATTTTCAAAAATCTGCAAGTATTGATGCCATACCAGATATTTTTGTGACAACCACTTCTGATTTTGCTGACTTCGGAGGCGGTCAACAAGTATCCAACCTGCCAGGAGGAGATGGATTGGTTTCGCTTCGAGAAGCTATCATCGCAGCAAACAACACCAGTGGTTCACAGGTTATTGGTTTTAATATACCGACAAGTGACCCCGGCTTTGATGGACAGGCTTTTGTTATTAAACCCGAAGTTCAACTAAATTCATTAGTGGATGACGGTACTATTATTGATGGAACATCCCAATCAGATTATTCAGGGGACACAAATCCTTCCGGTCCTGAAATAGTAATAAACGGGAAGAATGCAGGTTCAAGCCATGGCATTGAAATTTACGAATCAAGCAATAATGTAATTAGGGGATTAGTCATAAATAACTTTTCAGAAGCCGGAGTTCAGTTCATTATTGAAAATCACACCCCAGAGAATAGCTGTAATAACAATGAAGTAGACCAGTGTTATATAGGAACTGACAAAACTGGTTCACTTGGATTTGGAAACGGATGGGAAGGAATAGCATTACAAGGGTCCAACAATATAATTTGCGACAATTTATTATCAGGAAACTGGATGGGAATATCTGTTGACAATGGCTTTAATAATTGTATCAATAATTGCAAAGTCGGAACAGATAGAACAGGTACATTTGTAATTAAAAATGACTGGGGGATTCAAATCTCAGGGACAAAGAATTTAATTAATAATAATTTAGTATCAGGCAACTGGATAGGGATAGCAACGGGAGGAAATGGCCACGTTATTCGTGAATGTTTTGTTGGCACAAATTATACTGGAACAAATGCGATACCGAATGAAGGTTTTGGCATACTTGCTGGTGGAGAGGGCATGACAATTGAGAATAATTTAGTGTCTGGAAATATTGATAACGGTATAGTCACTGACGGCTCTTACTCTATAATAAGAGGAAATAAAATTGGTACGGATGTTACTGGAAAAGAACCTCTTCCAAATGGTCCGAATGGAGGAACTGGAGTAAGTATTGCTGAAAATTCAAAAAACATTCAAGTAATTGATAATATCATAGCATTTAACCTTTCTGCTGGTGTTGCGGTAACTCAAACAGCAACTAACAATACAATTTCCGGAAATTCTATTTTTTCGAACAAAACATTGGGGATTGATTTGGGGATTGATTATCACGGTGACGGTGTAACCCCCAATGACCCTGGAGATACTGACACTGGACCCAACGGATTCATGAATTATCCAGTACTAAACAGCGCAATCGCAACACCCGGTGTTTTACTCGTTATTGGAACTATTGATACTCCCGAACCAGAAACCGTTAAGATTGAGTTTTTTGCCAATCCCATACCTGAGCCTGGGGCAGACCCATCTGGTCACGGTGAAGGTCAAGTTTTCCTTGGCTTTAAATATGCGAATGCGAAAGGTAAGTTTGTTGCTCCTCTTGCATCGGTTGAAGTAGGTACTATAATTACTGCTACAGCTACGGATAAAAACGGTAACACGTCAGAGTTTTCAAAGAATGTTATAGCAACAGAACCACCACCAGATTTTGTTTCAAAATAATTTCAAAAATGTTGTGTAATGGAAATTTGAACTTATTGCTAAACAATTCGATTGTAGTGTCCGCTATAAATTATAGGAAGGAACTGAAAGTGCTACATTTGATAGGACGGTGAGTTAAGTTATAAAAGCATTAACTTACAATTATGAACCAATATCGAAAAGGTTCAACTATGGTCTCATTTGAACCTCATATGCCTCCCACATGGACTATCCTAGGCACTTTCTCACTCGATAAGTGCTATGTGTCCATATTGAATAAAAGTGGCTGTGTCAGACTTTTTGTATTAAATTCTTTCTATCCATTGTATTAAAATTATGTAATCATTTTAGGCCTATAGCCCGTATAATAGCATAAAGGAGCATTTATTTAAATTGCTCAACATTGACAGTGATGAAAGAATATAAGATTTTTTGCAAGCAACACAAATTGTGCTTTTGGGAGATATCGTTTACAATGGCATCATTAATTAACAATTGTTATGGTACTTTTTTCATATGCAATTCTGGTGGCTTTAATTGTATTAGCCGAACTAATATTATGCTATCGGGATTTAAGACATAATTGATATGATATGGCACTGGTATATTCAAATATATCAGTACATATTTCGCTGTATTATACGCTGAGGTACTACTTAATGCCGCAGAAAAGGAAAAATATGATTCATTATTATTTAGGTAAACAATCCGCAATATTCGACAATACAATCACTTCTTAATTCTTTAATATTTACTTCCCCTTATAGGGTTTTAGCCACTTTCTCCTGTTAAAGGTGTTTCTCCTGTCTATATTGAATAAAAGTGCCTCTCTCAGACTTTTGCAAACCCTACCTCTCTTCGAAGTCAGGATCTAATCCCCTTTCAATATAACCTAAATCATCATCCGGAACATTCGGAACATTCGGAATTTCATAGCTATCATCATTGCCTGAATCATAGTCTTGGTCATTATCATCACACATAAGTAATTTGAAATTTAAAAATTCATTTTTATAAAGAAAATTAATAGAACAGAAAGAAGCAATGAAATTGTTAAAAACACAATACTTAGCTTTAACTTTCTTCCTTGTTTTTCGATTACCTTTTCTGCTATCCTTAAGGATTTTACGTTTACCCCCAGTTCATAACCTAGGTTTTTCTCTAAGCTTTCCTTAACAAGTTTCTCAAAACTATCAATCTTAAACCCATAGGGTAGCTTTTTCGGAATAATTACTGTAAGGGCATAATATAGTGAAATGATAATCAATGATACGGGAATGAAAGAAATCAACATCAAAATACTAGTACCTTTCTCTCCGTCAACAACATTAAAGTATAACGGAATAAAAATAGCTATTACACTTATTATAGTTGTAGCTTTTGAATGGTTACTTGTGAAAGCAGACGAAAACTCTTTCATATATTCATTTGACTTTGACACAAGATGTTTTAAATTGTCAATTGGTTGTGAATTCATTGCATTTAAAGATTAGCTATGTAAATTTAGTTAATTGGGGCTGTAAATACAAAGCATATAATCTTTTTATTGAATATTTTACATGGTGCGATTGTAAGACAGGCTTTAGCGTTGGAGGGCGGGAAAGTTTTATAATGTCGGATTATGTAAATATAGGTTATGCGAAAATTATTCATATTCCCAATTTCATAATCTTCTCATAATCAACATGCTTTGTTCTTGGTTTAATTATTGTAAAGCAAACTCACAGAAAATAAAACATAAGGGGAAAGTGTCTTCTGTATTTACGATTGGTTTTGTGTTTAGGGGTTTGTAAATTATCAATCATCTTCAAAAAGCGTCCAAAGCTTTCCCCTTTCCTTAAAATGAATAAAAAAAGCCGTTCTCTACTTTTAATAGGAACGGCTTTCTTTCTATAATTAACCATCTTCAAAAAGCGTCCAACTTAAAAAAGGATTAATTATTCATCATTTAAATAGAATTTTTAGCTCATTACAAGAACATTTAACAACTTCTATTTTTATTCAAACAATAACATGGCTGCCTGAACAGCATCTTGAAAAACTCCAAGTGCATCTATTGCACATTCAGGTGCTGGAGGAACAGGGTCAGACCATAAATCCAAAATCCCATCCAATAAATAACTTGGTTCTCCATTAATCGCTTCTGTAATCGCTTCATCTAATCCTTGAAGACTGTTGTAGACTTTCTTCATTGTTTTCCCATTGGGTCTGGATTCGCAATATTCCATGGCCTTTGCAATGTGGTTAGCAAAAGAAGGTGGAACTTGCCATCCTGTTTCCAATTGACAATCAGCAGTAGCTGTTTGGAGAGTAGTCAGAGCAGTGCTCACGTTGTCAAGAGCAGTGCACTCATCTTGGGCACTAGTGCCATTAACTCCAATGAACAAAGCAAACATCACAACTAAAAAAAAGGGTTTGTAATTCATAACATTAAATTTTAAATGAATAATTAAAATACATGCATTTAACAATGCATATTGCTATTAATAAATTTTAAAAATGTTAATCAGTTTTGCGTCCTACCTATATATTCTTAAAAAGCTAAAAAGGAAACCCTGATGCTTAAATGGCCATTATGGTTTTTGTTAAGATAAAGAAGGTTTATAAAGTGCTGATTTCTTGTTAATAATAAGTGATGGCAACTTGAATTGGAAGTGCTACATTTGATTGGACG
>JBFFLX010000104.1:0-12323 GCA_041554435.1 Bacteroidales bacterium | reverse complement strand
ATTGATGCATTATTGTCGTAAGTAAAATCGGTATTTACATCGGCTTCAAAGCGTTTGTCGATTATTGCTGTTTCTCTAAGATTATTGGTTTTTAATGCAGCAATTTCTTCATCAGCACTATTTACAAATATTTGTCTTCTTACAAACCACGCATTCCCAAATGCGGCACTATTTATCAGTGGCGAGCCTTCTGGATTGTAAATAATGTATCTGGTATTGAGCATATTAAGCACTTGTTGCTTAGCAAGTAGATTGGTAATTTGATCATATCCCTGTCCTTTTTGAAGGCCATCGATAATATTACTTATCTCCTCACTTATATTGTGCTCAATAAGATCCTGATAACGTTGAAGTTTAGCTCCATGGTAACCTCCTATCGACATGTGAAAATATGATGTGCTTGCGTCGTTAAATGTACTTTTGGTGAGGTCTAATACGCGGAAATCATCATCAGGATCCTGAAGTATAATTTGATCTGCTTTTGAAGGAGTGAAAGGTTTTTCAGCAATACGTTTGCTTTCCCATTGTTGATATTTACTTCCGGTTTTCTCGTTGTTCAGATAACGCTTATTTACTCCAAACATATCAATTAGAATTAAAACACTAAGAAGTGAGATAAAAAGTGTTTTATTAAGTTTGTTAATGAGATATAGATATATTAATCCTCCTCCTGCTATAAGAAAGAAAAGGCCTCTGAGGACATCATTTTTAAAAATGGCGATCCTAACTGCTTCAAGATTTGCAATAAAAGCAGTTATTTGAGCTGCATTTTCACCTCTCATCATTTGTCGGAATTGTTCATCCTCATAGGAAGAGGTGAAACTGAAGAATGTATCAGGCAAAAGATAGAAAAGAAGCATTATTCCGCCCATACCACCAATTGTATAATAGAATACTTTGATGTGTTTTTTCATCTCTTCCCTTTGGGTAAATATTTTGTGCAGAGCCATGAATGCAAGAAGCGGGATTGTCAATTCTGCTATTACGAGTATCATGGAAACAGCCCTGAATTTTGCGTAACCGGGGAAATAGTCAATAAAGAAATCAGTTAATGGCATAAAGTTTTTGCCCCATCCCAACATTATCGATAGTATTGTAGCTGCCAGCAGGGCCCATTTTAGTTTGTTGTTTACAATAAATAATCCCAGAATAAACAGAAACATTACTATCACACCTATGTAAACCGGACCAGAAGTTCCCGGCTGATCTCCCCAATAGGCACTACCTTGCTGTGCAATTGCCTGACGGTAGTTTGGATCAGCATTCTCAAGTTCGCTTCTGTTACCTATTAGTGCCGATGCTCCGCCTTTTACATTTGGAATGATGAACGACCATGTTTCCCCAACTCCATAACTCCAGGCGGTTATATAGTCCTTGTCGAGACCAGATGATTTAAGATGTTGTTCATTGGTAAGTTCAGGTTTCCCTCTCATGGTATCTTTACCATAATCGTAGGTAGCCCATAGATTGGTTGAATGAGTAAGTATTGCTAATACTGCAGCCCCGATAAGAATAATAGCAGATTTTGTAAAATGCTGATAGTCTTTGGTTTGTATCATTAATACTATTCGGTAAACGCCATAAACCAAAACCAAAAGAAGTAAATAATATGTTATCTGCAGGTGACCTGAATATATTTCCAGTGCCAGTGCAATTGCAGTTAATATTCCTCCCCAAAGGTATTTTCCTCTGAACGTAAGGATAATTCCTGCCATAACAGGTGCCATATAACCGATGGCGTGTGCTTTTGAAGTGTGGCCTGCCCCAAGAATAATAAAGAAGTACGAGCTCATGGCAAAGGCAATTGCTCCCACCAGGCTTACCCACGGATTAATTCGCATTACTAGTAGCAATACAAAAAAGCCCAGGAAGTATAAAAACACATAATCGGCAGGGTAGGGAAGTCCCAGGGTGATTACTTTGTCGACATATCTCATCATATTTCCGCCATAATGAACCGAAATTTGCCATGCGGGCATTCCGCCAAACATAGAGTTTGTCCAAAGTGCTTCTTCACCTGTTGATTCTCTAAAGTCGACAATTTCTTTCGACATTCCTTTGAACATCTTTATGTCGTGTTGCTTTAGTTTTTTGCCTTCCAGTACAGGGTAGAAATAAACAAAGGTTATGCTTAGAAAAACTACCAAAGCAACGATATAAGGTGTTAAAGTTTTAAAAATATTTTTATTCATATTTATGTTTTTATACTTCTTTAATATCTAATCAACATCTTCAAAATCAACATATTCACCAAACTCATCATCATTGGAGTTGTGTTGGTGTTTGTTTTTTTTATTGGTTTTTATTTTTATTTCTCCCTCTTGTTTTTGATTTTTTGTTTCGCCTCCTTGAAAATCGGCATATTTATTTTGCTGATTTCTTATCATCTTTCCTAAAAGCCATGGGAGTCCATATCTCAAAAAAAGCCTGAAGGCATATCCCAGAAGGATAAAAATAAAAATTATCCAGAAAAGTATTTTCATTATTATTAATTATTTATCGTCATACATAAATCTGTCAAAGTACAGATAATGAGCGAAAATGCGAAAAAAATTAATTCTTTATTGTTAATATTACATAACGAAATTTCAGATAAATAATTTTAATTACAAAATTCATTTTATCATTAATTTCGAATTGCGAAGTTAAATAAATTGCTTGTTTAAGCCTTAAAATATATCTGAGAAAATATAATATGGTTAATAATTACTACAATTACGGAGTGATTGCCAGACTAGAATGCTTTGTTTCTGAATATATCATCATAGGGGAATCCTATTGGGGATTAAAAATGCGATGTATGAAAACAAAAAAAGGAGATATGATAACATACCTCCACACGATAATTTTATTAAAATATATCCAATAAAAAACTAAAACTACGAAAGTATTAGCGTTCGTCGGATACAGTTAATTTCTTACGACCTTTTGCTCTTCTGGCTTTAATCACCTTACGACCGTTAACGGTTGACATTCTTTCACGGAATCCGTGCTTATTCTTTCTCTTTCTTACCGAAGGTTGAAACGTTCTTTTAGTCATTTCTTTATCTTTAAATTTGGGAGTGCAAAATTATAAATATTTTTGATATGCGAAAACTTTTTTTCAAAAAATGCACTTTTAATGAAATAATGAGTCTCCTTCTGCCTAACAGAAGGAGACTTTATGATTTATTTTTTAGGAGCATATTTTAAAGTTTCCACGAGGAAATCCCAAAATAACTCAACAGTATCAATTTTTACCATTTCATCAGGGGAGTGTGGATTACGGATAGTTGGTCCGAAGGAAATCATATCCCAGTTTGTATATGTATCTCCAAGAATACCACATTCAAGTCCTGCGTGTATTACTTTTACTTCAGGAACTTTTCCATATTTTTTATTGTATACTTCTTTCATCTCCTTAAGGATAGCCGATTCAGGATTTGGTTTCCATCCCGGATAAGCACCGGTACTGTTTGCTTTACCTTTTGCGGCTTCAAATGCTCCTCTTACTTCGGCAGAAAGTTTATCTCTGTCGTCGTTATCAAGACTTCTCTGGAGGGTTGCAATTTCAATTTTCTTACCATCTGACTTAACAATAGCAAGGTTAGTAGAAGTTTCAACAACACCGTCAAAATCCTTACTCATCTTAATTGTTCCATTTGGACAAGAAGAAACGGCTTCGAATAAATTTGATATAACTCCTTCTTCGATTACTTCTTTTGCTGCATCAGTTTCCTCAGCAATAACCATTAAATTAGGTTCTGTTTTAGAAAACTCGTCTTTTGCAATTTCTTCAAATTCAGTAACATATTGTAGAAAAGCCTCTTTTTTATCATCGGCAACAACAGCAACAACAAATGATTCACGAGGAATAGCATTTCTAAGGCTGCCACCATTTATTTCTGCTACGCGCAAGCCGTATTTTTCAGTGGCTTTCATAAGCAGAACATTCATTATTTTGTTGGCATTTCCACGTCCAAGATTAATGTCTAACCCTGAGTGACCACCTCTTAAACCTTTTACACTAATTTTATAAGTAGTAGTTCCTTCTGCAACAGCTTCTGTTTTATATTCCCAAACGCCCGTTGAATCAACACCACCGGCACAACCAATATATAGTTCGCCTTCGTCTTCTGAATCCAAATTTAACAAAATATCACCATCAAGAATTCCGGCTTTAAGGTTTTCTGCGCCTGTCATTCCTGTTTCTTCATCCATGGTTATAAGTGCTTCCACAGGACCGTGCTCAAGGTCTTTTGCTTCTAAAACAGACATGGCAGCTGCTACACCCATTCCGTTATCAGCACCAAGAGTTGTTCCTTTTGCGGTAACCCATTCGCCATCAATATAGGCATCAATAGGATGCTCTTCAAAATCGTGATCAGTATCGGCATTTTTCTGAGGAACCATGTCCATATGGCCTTGTAAAATAATGCCTTTGCGATCTTCCATTCCCGGAGTAGCAGGCTTCTTGATAATTACATTACCGATCTCATCAACTATGGTTTCAAGACCTAGATCTTCTCCAAATTTCTTTAAATATGCCCTTACTTTTTCTTCTTTTTTAGAAGGTCGTGGTATTTGTGTAAGTTCATAGAAATTCTTCCATAAACTTTCTGGTTTTAACTTTAAAATATCTTTACTCATAATTTATAAATTTTATTTTTCGATGTTAGGTAATTCAAGTCCGTAGCCTTTTTTCTTGTCTTCTGCTTTAAGCAATAATGCGACTATAATGGCAAGAAAACCAGTTGCTGCAAAAATCATCATAGGAACAGTATAGTCATATGGTGGAATTTCTGTGCCATTTGCTTTTGCTAATAATACTTCGGGATTTGACTTGTCAAGAGCCCAGCCAATAAGAAGAGGTACTCCCATTAATCCCCAGTTTTGAACCCAGAAAATCAGAGCATATGCAGTCCCTAATTGTTTTTCAGGAATAATTTTTGGTACAGATGGCCACATGGCTGATGGTACCAATGAAAATGTAATTCCAAGCATTATAATAAGTGCTATTGCTACAAAATAGTGGTTTAGACTTGGTATAGAGAAGAAAATGTGAACTACTAACAGTAGTATTGAACCAATAAGCATGATTGTTGCTCCTTTGCCTTTTCTATCATAAATACTGCCAAATAAAGGTGTTAGAATAATTGTTCCAAATGGTAACAGACTAGGAATCGATCCTGCAAAATCAGGATTTACATCATATTTATTAATCATTAAGTCTGTTGCAAAATATAGAAACGGAAAAACTCCTGAATAAAACAATACGCAAAGTAATGCTACAAGCCAGAAACCTTTGTTTTTTAAAATAAAAACTATATCACTTATTTTGAATTCATCTTCCTCATTAACTTCATCAGTAATTCCTTCAGACTTTTCAAGTTTCCTGTCCATGAAAGTGTACCAAATAAAGGCTACAAATCCTGCTACTAATAAGGCAAGGCCAAACATGATAGGCGTTGAAAGGGCCGGAAGTTGCTTTGTTCCAAACCAAGCTGTTGCCATAGGAATAGGTAATGCAAGTGCCAGTGCGGTTCCCATACGCGCAGTCGCCATCTCAAGTCCCATTGCCAGAGCTAATTCCTTTCCTTTGAACCATTTTACAATGACCTTAGAGACTGTAATGCCGGCAACTTCAACTCCTACACCAAAAATTGCAAAACCAAATGCTCCAACGGCTACTTGTGTTTTAATACCAAAAATTAAGCCCTCCATTGGGAAAACTTGTTCAATTGCTATGTATTGAAATAATGTTCCTATTACCATTGTAATACTGGCCCCAATACCTGTAAACCTAACCCCCATTTTGTCAAGAATCAAGCCTCCAAAAATTAGCATTAGGAAGAAAACATTGAACCAGCCATATGCACTATTCCATATTCCAAAGTCGCTACTTGTCCATAAAAATTCTCTTTCAAGTATTGGTTTTAAAGGTGATATTACATAATTAATGTAATAACCTGTTAGCATTGTAAACGATACCACAGCCAAGGCTCCCCAGCGTGCTGCTTTGGATTCCCTTAAAGATTTATTTATTGCTTCTGTCATTTGAACTATGATTTAAAAATGAAGGGGCGAATTTAAAATAAAAAATCGGGAAAAGGGGCTTTTTATCCAACTAAATACCCCTGTGGGAATCAAAATTGGTATTTTCCGATTATTTTGATCAAAATTTATAGCAAATTGTTTAAAACTATCTTATCATTCATCTTTTTTAAACTCGCTCTTTTCAACAAACAACTTTTTGTAAATACTATTGTTTTTGTCGAGAAAACTATTCTCAGGAAACTGGCTGCTCACAATTATCGTAGAATCCGTATCAGGATAATATGAATTTATTTTAATTCCGTTTCCATCGCTTAAAAGCACCTTCATTTCCGACATGCTTGCTTCTGATTGCGGAACAAAACCTGAAAATGTATTGCCTCTTAAGTTCGCAAACTTATTTAAAAAAGACCTCACTTTTAACGAATCTGTTTTCGTGCCGTCTAATAACCATGAGTTGTTTGATTTTTCCAAACTATAAGAATAATCTTTAGTTTTAATGTCTACTTTTTGAATTTTATTTTTGTCAAGTTTTAATAAAGTTTTATCCCGGTAGTCGTCAATGGTTTTTCCCATTTGAATGGGCAGCATGCTGTTAATTGAATAGACTTCATTTTCTCCGGGGAGACTAATATAGGTAACGGTTTCGCCCTGAGTGCGTCCACCATAGGTTGCCTCAGCATTATCCTTATCCTGAATATAATCGAAACGACCCAGAATTATTGAAGACAACAAATTCTTATTATGGTAAAAATTAATCTTTGTTCCCAGAGAATCATCGGTATTGTATTTCTCCCAGTCAGATTTTTTGGTGGAAACAACTCTTTTTATTCTGCTTCCATTTAATTCTGAAACTATTGATTTGATTTTCTGATTATTGGCGGCATAATTTTTACCATCAATATTAAAAAACCAATCCTGCTTTTCTTTTTTCAGTTTTAACGGATTTTCAAAGTAGGGAGATTTTATCTCCAGATAATTAAGTTGCTCTGCATCAAAATTATCCAAACTACCTCTGAAGTTAGCTGTTGTATTACCGCTAAACTTTATAATTGCAAGTATTGCCAACGCAATAATAAGAACAATTGCGAAGACTAAATTTCTGTTTTTACTTAACATAACCTTCTGTCATTCTTTTAATTCGCTGATTCCTCTTAATTTGTGCACGTACTAATCCATATATAACTACCAAAACCAATGGAAGCAGAAAGTTAAGCCATTTAAGGAAGTCGGCTTTTCCCTGGCTAAGTTGGTCGATTGGACGGGAAGTAATGGTTTTTGTCCTTAAGTCGATTAAACCTGTATCATCGGCAAGATAGTCGATTAGGTTAGCCATAAGATTAATATTGTCGGCTTGTTTTTTTTGAGTTTGCTCTCCGCTGCCATTAAAAGCGAAATCACCATTTCCGACAATAATGAGTCTGGACAATGAACCATTTTTAGATGTGTATTCTAACATTCCGGCAACGGTTTGTTTACCTTTAGTAAAATCATTTCTGGTCCATTTTTTATTAATATCGAAAGTTATTGGTGCTTTTTGCAAACCACTATTTTCGCTGGTAAATGCCAGAGGTGTGAAAGTATAAGAGTTGTCGCCGGTAAACTCAATGGGAGATACAAAAGTTAGAGCAACTTGTTCCAAACCTTTTGTAGCAGGATTGTCAGCAAAATTGCTGATTAAGGGGAAATAAGGGAATTTCATGGCAGAACTCATAATTCCAAAATTTGTTCGTTGCCGAACTGAAATGGAATTACATTCAGAGTCGATTATAAAACTGTCTTTTATATGTATTCCTTTTTTTAACAGCCATTTATTGAGTCCAATATTATTTACGGTTCCCATCAGGTTTTGAAGGTCGCCTTTTACATGGTTCACGGCTAAAAATATTGAACCTCCATTGTCAAGATAATCGTCAAGTTTAGCAAAATCCGATGGTGGAATACTATCGGCACTTGCTGCAATCACCAAAACTTTGTAATCATCAAGTTTGATTTCAGGATTTGAAAAGTCAACATTGCTTACATCGTATAATACATTTAACTCCTGCATTAATTGAGAGTAGGAAGAAAAAGGTGGTTCTCCATGTCCTGTAACAAAACCTATTTTAGGTTTATTTTTTATACTAAGTTTTTTGATTGCTGTACTAATGTTGTATTCCAAACTGCTTTTTGGATCCACAAAAGGAATAACTTCTTTTTTCTCATCCAGGCGAAGTACTATGCCCATAAATACTTTTTGTTGTTTTATTTCATCCTTCTCTCTGGCATTAAATAAAACAGGGCGTATTCCATCCTGCATGGCATTTTTTTCTATTTCTTCATCTGAAGAAGGATCTTCAAATTGAAAAAGTACATTTCCATTGGAGAGGTTATTATACTCTATAAGTAAATCCTTCAAATTATTTTTTGTTTTTGCTAAATCAGGAGCCAGATCTTCTGTGAAATATGCAGTTACCGTAAGCGGCGTATCAAGTTTCTTTAAAATATCCTTGGTGGCTTTACTAAGTGAATATTGTCCGCCTTCTGTAAAGTCCAATCTAAAATACAGATATTGTGAAACTATTGCTATTACAATGAAGGTGGCTATCAGCAGAAAAATCGTTGTTATATATGATCTCTTTTTCATCTTTTTAAATAATAATTTATCACATTAATATCATGCAAATCGTTTTCTTAAAAGCATTATTTCGGTACATAGTAAACCTAATAAGCTAAATCCTAAAAAGTATATCAAATCTCGTGAGTCGACTACACCGCGTATCATTGAATCGAAATGTGTATTTACACTCAGATAGTCCAGAAAACTACCCAACATTCCTGATGTTCCACTTGCCAACATGCCAAAAAGTATTTGGAAAAACACTCCTATTGCCAGGGCAATCAATACGCTAACAATTTGATTTTTTGTAAAACTACTTGTGAGTAAACCAATGCTTATATACATGGAACTGAATAAAATAAGTGCCAAATATGCGCTGGCTACCTGACCGTAATCCACATTTCCAATATTTGCCAATGTTATGAGGTAAGGTAAAGTAAGTGCCAATGCGATAACTACTAAGATTAAGGTGGCAAGATATTTTCCAAGTATAACCTGAATATCGCTCACAGGTTTTGTAAGGAGCAATTTTAGTGTACCCATTCTGTTCTCTTCCGAAAAAAGGCGCATGGTTAATGCAGGAATTAAGAAAAATAGTGTCCAGAATGCGATACTAAAAAAAGGCATAAGTGTGGCTTGTTTTATGAAGAATATGTCATTACCGTAAATCCAGGTAAAGAAGCCACTGAATCCAAGAAATAATATTAAAAGCATATATGCCATCAAAGAATTGAAATATGCTCCTAATTCGCGTTTTGTAATTATCCAAATTTGCTGCATATTTTTTAATTTTTTATATTGGTTAATTCCATGAATATGTCTTCAAGTTTTGCCTCCACAGGGCTTAACTCTGTTAATATCCAATTATTTTTTACACATAATTTATAAATTGAAGCGGCAAGTCCAATTCCGGGTTTACCCTGGACTTCAAAAGTGTTTTGCTGCTTATCGAGTATGTCAACAAGGCTCACTCCTTCAATTGTATTTAGTTCATTTACAGCAGTATTTATATCAACTTCCTGTATTTTCAGTTTAATAATTTCGTTACCGCTGATTTGTTTCCTGAGTTCTTTGGGATTACCGTCGGCAACAATTTTACCCCTGTTTATTATCAGTATCCTGTCGCAGGTTGCCTCTACTTCGGCTAGAATATGAGAACTAAGAATAACGGTTTTTTCTTTGCCAATATTCTTAATCATTTCCCTGATTTCTTTTATTTGATTGGGGTCGAGGCCCACGGTAGGTTCATCAAGAATTAAAACATCAGGATCATGAATGAGTGCCTGTGCCAGCCCAACTCTTTGCTTATATCCTTTAGAAACTTCTGATATCTTTTTGTGTTTCTCCACACTAAGACCGCAAGTTTCAATAACATGTTTCACCTTTTCCTCGATTTCCGTTGCCGGGATGGAATGCAGTCGCCCCACAAATTTCAGATAATCAATAATAGGCATATCTTCATAAAGAGGATTGTCTTCGGGCAGATATCCGATGTGTTTTTTAATTTCGTCCATATCCTTCTCCACAGAGTAGCCACCCACGCTTATGTTGCCATTATCGGCAATAAGATAGGTAGTAATAGCATTCATTGTGGTTGTTTTTCCGGCTCCATTGGGACCTAAAAACCCAAGAATCTCACCTGTTTTCACTGTAAAGGAAATGTCGTCGATGGCCTTTTGTGTGCCATATTTTTTCGTTAGGTTATTTACAACAATATCCATATTCTAATTATTATAAATTATTAATAATAAAAATTGGAGCGCAAAACTAAAAAGTTAGAAAATTAATTTCAAGGGGGAAAACAATTCCTTAACAATAATTAACTCTAGCGATAAACGTGAACTAATTTTTTGGTTTCAAAAAATTCTTCTTGGAAATGGGTATTTAAATTATAGGTTTTAGTTTTAAATCGTTTTAGGGAATTTACTTCCTCACTTATGTCGCCACCTTTTAAATACAGGATGCCATTTTTTAGTTTGTTGAATGATTTCTGATGGAATTTATATCCGGTCCATTTCATAAAATCGGGGAGGTAAGTAACGGCTCTGCTAATTATAAAGTCGAAGGTTTTGTCAACCTGCTCCATTCTTATTTGTTGAGCAGTAAGATTCTTTAAGCCAAGTGAAGTGCTAACCTCATTTACAACTTTTATTTTTTTTCCAATGGAATCCACAAGGAAGAAATTTACATCCGGGAACATTATTGCAAGGGGTAAACCCGGAAAACCGCCACCTGTTCCGGCATCCATAACCTCTGTAAAATCTTTAAATTTAATAATCTTGGCAATGGATAAAGAATGCAAAACATGATGCAAATAAAAATTATCCATATCCTTACGGGAAATCACGTTAATTTGCTGATTCCAAAGCGTATATAGTTCTCCTAATTGGTCGAATTGCGCCTTTTGTTTATCGCTTAAGCCGTTAAAATATTTATAAATTATTTGAGAATCCATCCTTTAAAAATAAAGGCCAAAGATAGCAGATAATTGCTTATTTCAGTTTTTAATTTGATGTTTGATTTCCCGGAAACTGAAATTTTATCAGTATTAGTGTCAACAATCAAATGTGAATAATTGCGTTAAATAAATTAATTCGGCTAAGGCCGATACTTTATTTTTGAAGATTGATTAATTAAACTATTGAAAAACAATTTAAAAATATTATTTATTCTCGTACTTTTTAGTATTTCTGTTTTTGGACAGAAACGGATTACCACTGAGGAGTATATTGAGACTTATAAGGATATTGCCATAAAAAAGATGAAGGAGTACCGCATACCTGCCTCAATTACACTTGCGCAGGGGATTCTGGAGTCGGGGAGTGGTAATAGTCGTCTCGCTGTTAAAGGCAATAATCATTTTGGCATAAAATGTCATTCTGACTGGAAAGGGAAAACTATTCATGAGGATGATGACGAAAAACATGAATGTTTCAGGAAATATAAAAAAGCAGAAGATTCATATAATGATCATTCTAAATTTTTAACCCAAAGGGGGAGATACTCCTTTTTATTTGAATATGAAACCACCGACTACAAAAGTTGGGCCTACGGTTTGAAAAAGGCTGGCTATGCTACTAATCCAAAATACCCGGAACTTCTTATAAGGCTTATTGAGAAGTATGACTTGCATAAGTACGATGGTAAGGTTAAAGAATCTTCAAAAACTTCTCACAAAGATACTGGTAATAAAACAGTAAAATCAACATTGCCCCCCGCAATTTCAGACTTTAAAAAAGTTTATATAAGTGATGAAGGCAGGCAGGTTTACCAAAACAATAAGAAAAATCTGATAATTATTAAGGCAGGCGATACTTTCAACAAAATAGCCAGGGAATTTGATATTTATACATGGCAACTTTATAAATATAATGAAGTTGATAAGAAGCATATACTTCAGATTGGCGAAAAAATATATCTGGAAAAGAAAAGGAGAAAAGCCGATAGAAAACACAAAACTCATATGGTAAAACAGGGTGAAAGTATGCATTTAATATCGCAATATTATGGCATACGATTGAAACGCCTTTATAAGATGAATGATATGCCGGAGGGGGTTCAGCCTGAGGTTGGCAAGGTTTTGAGGTTGAGGTAATTTACCCGGATTATGAACTCATCCACTTCTTAAAATCTGAAGATCTGTCGATACTTACTATTGTTTCCAGTTCATCTTCAGTTTTTGGTTTAAGTT